>PDRU01000098.1 GCA_002748225.1 Spirochaetales bacterium
AAATGAATTATATCGTGTAATCAGAAAAGGCGGATACTTGTTCGTTTGGGAGGTGAATGAAAAAGGCGTTTCATTTGTCGATAAATATTTAAAATTTCACCATCCGCCGGAAGCAAAATTTAACTGGGAAGAATTTTCAAATTCTTTAATTGACGCTCATTTTACAATTGAAGAACAGTCCAAACTGGTTTTTGACTGTTTTCGTGCTTATATGTGTAAAAAAACAGGCACGCCGTCCGGCCGGGTTATCAGCTGAAATTCGGTATTAAAAATTCCCCGGCGCAAACTTGTGCCTTTACCGCCGAAAACGCGCTGACACTTAATGAGTCAGATGACACAGCCCTTCTCGCCCCCCTCTTGCCGGCCGCCGGCTCAAGCCGCGTTCCCCCACTGTTTTTCCATGCCGCGCTGCACAGCCCTTCCACGGATGCCAGGCTATTCGGTGCGCTCCGGGCTGCCCTTTCCAGGCCCTTCCATCCGCCCTTTCTTGCCTCTCCTCTTTTCTCTACCGATATTATTTACAACTTTAACCCCAAAATAAAGGGTAAAGGGTTTGACAGCAGGCATTTAATGTTCTTACATAGATAGATATAGAAGGGGGAATTTATGGAGTTCCGAATAACCTTATGGCTGCTTCTGGCAGGAAGCGCCATTGCTTTGTTATACGCATTGTTCCGGGCTCTGTGGGTGTACCGGCAGGATGGCTTTCTTGAGCCGCGAATACAAGGTTTTGCTGCCTTTTGTTGTTCTCATTGCCGCCTTCCTGGCATTGGGAAACAAGGGAGCTCTGAAACTGCAGTCTGTTTCGTTTGTTCTTGGTGCTGTCAGTTCGGCACTCTCCGGCTATATAGGCATGAAAGTTGCCACAGCGTCCAACTCACGAACCACACAGGCCGCCTCCGGCAAAGGATTAAACGGGGCGCTTAAAGTGGCCTTTTCCGGCGGCAGCGTTATGGGTATGAGTGTTGTGGGACTGGCAATGCTGGGTATTTTTATTGTTCTGGTGCTGACAACCAGACTCTTTGGAACTTCTGAAAAAGCGCTGAGCGATACTGTTTTACCCATTCTAACCGGTTTTTCTCTTGGAGCCTCATCCATAGCCCTTTTCTCCCGTGTGGGAGGCGGTATTTTTACCAAGGCTGCCGATGTAGGAGCCGACCTTGTAGGAAAAGTGGAAGCCGGTATTCCCGAAGATGATCCGAGAAACCCTGCAACCATAGCCGACAATGTCGGCGACAACGTTGGCGATGTGGCCGGTATGGGAGCCGACCTTTTTGAATCGTTTGTGGGTTCCATTGTCGGTGCCATGATTCTGGGCATTACGGTTTCTGCCGACTGGGATCTTAAACTGAAACTCATGCTGCTTCCGCTGCTTTTGGCAACAGCCGGAGTGGCCGCATCGCTTATAGGAACCCTGTTTGTCCGGATAAAACCGGGTAAAAGTCCGCAGAACGCGCTGAATGCCGGTACTTTCGGAGCCGCCATTATAGCGGCGCTGCTTGTTTGGGGTGTACTTAAAGTTTTTATAGGCGAAAGTGTTTTTAACGGCCATTCAGGCATATACCACATTCTGGGCGCCACAGTTATAGGTCTTGTCGCGGGTGTTATTATTGGACTGACAACAGAGTATTTTACCGGTACTGATACATTGCCGGTACGTTCCATTATGAAGTCCTGCGAAACCGGAGCGGCAACAACCATTATTACCGGTCTGGGTGTGGGGATGATCAGCGCTTTGCCGGCTGTTGTTATTATTGGCGCCGCAATCTGGAGCAGTCACATGCTGGCAGGCCTCTACGGAATAGGCATTGCCGCCGTTGGCATGCTGACAACGCTGGGAATACAGCTGGCCGTTGATGCCTACGGACCCATTGCCGACAACGCCGGCGGACTGGCCGAAATGTCGGAGTTTCCACCGGAGGTAAGAGATATTACCGACAGCCTGGATGCTGTCGGCAACACCACGGCCGCCATTGGAAAGGGTTTTGCCATAGGTTCGGCCGCTTTAACAGCCATTATTCTTTTTACATCCTTCAAGGAGCAGTCAGATATTGCAGTAGTCGATCTTACCAGCGTACCGGTTCTTGTCGGACTGTTGCTGGGCGCGGTTATTCCTTACTTGTTTTCTTCCATGGCCATGGCGGCCGTGGGACGCGCTGCCTACAAGATGATTGCCGAAGTACGGCGGCAGTTCCGTGAAAAGCCGGGTATTCTAACCGAAGATGAAACACCCGATTACAAACGCTGCGTGGACATCAGCACTCAGGCCGCTCTGAAAGAAATGCTGCTGCCTGGAATAATATCCGTACTGACACCCATTATTGTGGGATTTGCCGGCGGCCCCTGGATGCTCATTGGTCTGCTGACAGGCGTCACCGCATCCGGTGTTGTTCTGGCCATATTCATGTCAAATGCCGGAGGCGCATGGGATAACGCCAAGAAAATGGTGGAAGCCGGAGAAAGCGGCGGAAAAGGCTCTGAAGCCCACAAAGCAGCTGTTGTAGGAGACACCGTTGGTGATCCCTTCAAGGATACCGCCGGACCGTCAATCAACATACTGATAAAACTAATGTCCATGGTGTCACTGGTCATTGCGCCTATGCTAAAATCTTTCTGGGGGTAATAATGGAAAACTATTCATACGAAAATCACCTGTACATGATCTGTCATCCCAATCCGGCACTGGTAGGCTCTCAGCTGCCGCCCGCTCAATTTGCCCAGCATTACATTGCGGGCTCCACAAGGTTCTTTGAAGGTAAATTCCTCTTTGCCGAAATTGACATCAATTTCAGAGCTCCCTACTTCGATATAGACCGGGGAATAAAAGGCCTGGTTCCCCATACAGGCGGAGAGCCCAAGTCGACAAAATTTATCTGCAATTACCGTGTTCTGGAACACATTGACTTTAAAGCCATTCAGACACTCTATCTGGCCAACCCCGACGGTTCGTGCTTCGGTCTTAAATCAGCTCCCTATGACCGCACTCATCAGCCGGATTTTCTGAGAATTTTTTCTGAAATTACGCCTCTGAGAATGCTGGTTTTATCTTCTTACGATTTCAGCCAGTACGGGAAATGGATTACCGATCCTTCCAATCCCAAAGGCGCGCCGAAAATGCTCTACACCCAGTTTGAACTGAACATAGAAGATTTTCTTGCCGACTTTGAAGCAAATCCTTTTATGCCCATGACAATTCCCGGTGTGCATCCCTCCAGATTACGTGATGCCATTTTTGAACTGAGGGACAAAACATCAAAACACACCAAGGGGCTGAGCCTGGATGTATCTTCTTCCAAAAAGTCCTACAGACTGGTACGCCACGGTTTTATGTTTGCCTCGGCCACTGAGGAACTGTTTTTTCCCATGCCGCCGCTGGACCAGATTGAAAAGGAAAACTACAAGTTCTGGCGCAGCATGTAGAAATGCAGGCAGACGCTTCCAGCTTATTGACTCAGCATTGGTTAAAGAGCTAGGGTTTTTGTACCATTCCTTGTTAGGGGCATTAAAATGAAACCGAAAATTCCCGTTGCCATACTCGGCGCCACCGGAACAGTTGGTCAGAAGTTTATTACTCTGCTCCAGGATCATCCCTGGTTTGAGATTCGTGAACTGGCGGCATCGCCCCGTTCGGCGGGTAAACCTTACGCCGAAGCCTGTTCCTGGAAACAGGATGTTCCCATTCCCCGGGAGCTGGCCGGCAAAACAGTACTGGAGGCCGGAGAAAAACTTCAGAGCCGGATTCTGTTTTCGGGCATGGACGCGTCGGTTGCCGGTCCCATTGAAGAGAACTACGCTTCTGAGGGTTACGCGGTAGTATCCAACGCCAAAAACTTCCGCACACATCCGCTGGTACCCATTATTATTCCAGAGGTAAATGCCGATCATTTTGAAATAACCCGCCGTCAGCCCTGGAAGGGAAGCATTGTAACCAATTCCAACTGCGTTATTATGCCGGCGGCCCTGGTACTCAGCCCCCTTATGGACGCCTTTGGACTGGAATGGGTTCAGCTCACTTCCATGCAGGCCGTCAGCGGCGCCGGCTACCCGGGAGTGCCTTCCTACGACATTCTGGGCAATGTTATTCCCTTTATAGGAGGGGAAGAGCCCAAGGTGGAAAGCGAAGGGCAGAAAATTCTGGGCAGCCTGGACGAAAACGGCATTACTCCCGCTCCCTTTGTATTAAGCGCCCAGTGCAACCGCGTACCTGTTATTGACGGCCATACGGAAAATCTGAGTATTAAATTCAAACAGAAACCCGCTCCTCAGGATGTAAAAAAGGTTTTAAGCAGCTGGAAATCCATGCCTCAGCAGGCCGGCCTGCCTTCAGCACCGGAACATCCGGTAGTGGTATTCAGTGAAGAGAACCGGCCCCAGCCGGCCAGAGACATCTGGACAGGCAAAGGCATGTCAGCCTGCGCGGGCCGTATCCGCGAATGCCCGATCGGCGATATAAAAATGGTGGTAATGGGTCATAACACGGTAAGGGGTGCTGCCGGAGCGGCCATTCTGAATGCCGAGGCCTTTGTGCATCTGGGGTATCTGGACTGACATGGTTGTTCTGAAAATTGGCGGCACATCCATGGGAAGCGCTGCCCGTATGGACCAGGCTCTGGATATTGCCCGAAGTCTTTTACCCAAAGCGCCGGTTATGGTCTGTTCGGCCATGGGCGGCATTACCGACCGCATTATTGAGGCTTCCGTTCTGGCGCAGCAGGGGCTTGCCGATAAGGCAATGCAGTCTCTGGAAGCCATTAAAGACGTTCACTATCAATGCGCTCAGGAATTTCTGGAAGGGGATATACTGGCAGATACGCGCTCTGATCTGGACCATTTATTTACGCAGTTCGCTTCCCTGCTTAAAGGTGTGAGTCTTTTAAGGGACTGCAGTCCCCGGAGCCTGGACGCCCTGCTTTCTTTCGGCGAAAGGCTTTCCACCCGCCTTATACACAGCCGCGCCGTACAGCAGGGCATGGCTTCAGAGCTTCTGGATGCCCGCGGTTTTATCCGCACTAACGACAGCTTCAACAAAGCCCGGCCGGACATGGAAGAAACCTTCCGCCTGACAGCCGAACAGGTTCAGCCCGCTGCGGGGAAGCTCATTATTACTCAGGGATTTATCGGCTCTACTTCCTCAGAAGTAACCACAACGCTGGGAAGAGGCGGAAGCGACTATTCAGCCAGTATCATCGGCGCGGCGCTGAATGCCGAAGAAATTCAGATCTGGACCGACGTTAACGGCATTATGACCTGCGATCCGCGTCTTATTCCCCAGGCCTTTACTGTGCCGGAAATTACATATATGGAGGCCGGAGAGCTGGCATTTTTCGGAGCCAAGGTTGTTCATCCGGCAACCATTCAGCCGGCCGTTGTGAAGGGCATTCCTGTCCGGGTAAAGAACACAGCCCGGCCCGAAGAGCATGGAACCCGCATTGCCGCAGATGCCGGCTTTCCGGGGCTTAAGGCCCTCTCGGTAAAGAAAAATATTACCGTGCTTAACATTACTTCTTCCCGAATGCTGGAAGCCCACGGGTTTCTCAGCCTGCTTTTTGCCGTCTTTGATGCCGCCGAAACGCCGGTAGACCTGGTCAGTACCAGTGAAGTATCGGTTTCCATGACAATAGAACGCACTGACCGGCTGGAAGAAATTATTGACCGGCTGAAAGAACTGGGAGAAGTGTCAGCGGAAAAGGGAATGGCCATTATATGTATGGTAGGAGAACACCTCTGGAAAGATCCGGCGTTTCCGGCCAAAGCATTCGGCGCCTTGGAAGACATTCCAATCCGCATGATCTCCCTTGGCGCATCAGAAGTTAACCTGTCACTTGTTGTACCGGAAAACCAGGCAGAAAAAGCCCTCAATAATCTGCACAGCCACTTCTTCGGCTGAATGGAAGCTTTATACCCCGTAACCCGTCATAAAAGCCTGAAGCAGAGTTACCAGCAGGTAAAGAAGAATACTGAATACCGCGCCCAGAGCTGAAAACAGAATACGGCTCAGCCGGAACTTTTTCTGAAAAGGAAGCGTTATAATATTAGACAAAAGGGAAAAAACTGCAGACAGAAAACTCAGAATAAGCACCCACGATTCCACCCGCAGCAGGAAAATCAGCGTAGCATCAGTTAAACGCTGAGCGTTTCCTACCCCGTAAAAATACAATACCAGCAGAGAAAGCGAAAAAAGCAGAAAAGACAACCGGCCGTAAATACTGGGCAGCCAGATCCGCCGGGATACAACAAGCAATGGCATAATGTTCTATTATAGCGCGCCCTCTTATTCATGTCGCCTCTTGTTTACAGTCCGCCGGCACATTATCATAAAGCCCGTGCAGAAGACACATGGAGGAAAATACTGATGTCAAAAAAATCATCAAATGAATCCCGCAGAAGACGCCCCGGACTGGGTATATTCTTAACCCTGCTCATCCTGCTGATTATCGCGGGAACTGTCTTCTGGTTCGGCTGGTTCCGATTTTCTCTTGAAGAAGGACAAACAGCTGTTATTCATACAAAACTTGATGGATATGAACCTGAACCGATTATCGGCGGTCAATTTGACTGGAGCTGGCATTTATGGCGCCTCCATGCTCTTATTCCCACCAACCTGACACTTCATACCTTTGACACCTCTCCCAGACAGATAATTATTGAACAGACAGGCTCATTACCTTCCGGAGAAATTTACGCGGCCGTGGCCGGAGAAGATATAAGCTTTAACTGGTCTTTCCAAGCCAGTGTCAGTTACAGTATTACCCCCGAAACCGTGGCAAAGCTGGCCGCGGAAGGAGCACTCTCCAGCGGCCTGGACGGTTTTTATGAAGAATACGAAGCAAAACTGACAAATAAAATGACCACAGCCCTTTCCAGTAAGTCCTTTCAGAACAAACTTCCCGGACAAATTCAGGAGGAACTTCTGAAGTGGGCCCAAAAGATCGATCCGCGCGTCAGCATTCAGAAAGTTATTCTGCTCCAGTGGAAAATGCCGGATATGGATCTGTACGCGGAAACCCGGCGCATATATCTGGATAATATGGCAAAACGCCAGGCTGTTTTAACCGAAGTTGAAAATACAGCGTTACGCCGGAAAGACCTGCGGGACGCCAGACTGGAACTGCTGGAATACTACGGCGAAAAACTGCATAAATACCCGGAGCTGCTGGATTTCTTTGCACTGGAAGGTAATCCCGGTGCGGCCCTGCTGCCTCCGGAAAGTGCCGAATAGGCCTCAGAAAGCTCTGGTAAGATACTTATCTGCCAGAGCCGCCTCAAGAGGCCTTATCATCATAAAACAGCCGGAAAGAACCTTCAGAACAACCCGCCCGGAAACCATTCGGTTACTCAAACTGACCAGACCGTCATTCCACGCCACATGAGCCAATTCCCAATGCAGTCCCCGGCTTTCAATTTTCCACGGCCCGCGGCCGGCGGGAAAAAATGATACAGGATCGCCGGGCTGTCCCGCAAAATTCCGTTCTTTTTCCGATTTCTCCAGCAGACGGATTTCCTCACGGGAAGTGTACCACAGCTGAGGCGACTGCTCTCTCTTATACAGTGCCAGCAGGGCCAGGGTATGGTCCAGCCGCCCTTCTCCGCCCCCTGTCAGTACAATTTCCGTACAGCCTCTGGAACGCAGCCAGGCCATACCCAGCTCTGTATCGGTAAAATCCTTATCACCGGGGTGCCGCTGCACCGCGTTTTCAGGGAAATTATCCAGAAGAGACCGATCAGAAAGAGAATCCATGTCTCCGACAACCCCGTCAACAGCAATTCCGGCCGCCAGAGCCTCCTCCAGTCCTGAATCAGCCGCGCAGACCAGATCACCGTCATGGACAATTATATTCAGATAGCCGGGAGAAGGCCCCATTCCCCCTGTAATAAGCACACCTCTGGACATTCTTCCCCCGTTTCCTGCGCTGTAATATACCCGATAATAAAAAAAACAGCAAAAAAAATCATTAAGTTCTAAAGTCTCGTTTTATTCAGCCGATTTGAGTTATATACGAGCGGATATGGATGTCCGCTGAAAATACATACTGATCATCGTCAAGGAGGATGTAATGATCATAAATCACAACATGAGCGCCTTGTTCGCTACCCGCCAGAGTAAAATTAACGCGGGAAACACAACCAAAAGTATGGAGAAACTCTCTTCCGGCCTGCGTATTACCCGGGCAGGAGATGATGCCTCCGGACTGGCTGTGTCAGAAAAAATGCGTTCACAGATCCGCGGCCTGAACCAGGCCAGCCGAAACGCCGCCGACGGCGTATCGTTCATTCAAACCACTGAAGGATATTTGCAGGAAACCTCCGACATTCTGCAGAGAATCCGTGAACTGGCCATTCAGGCTTCCAACGGTATCTATTCCTCGGAAGACCGGATGCAGATTCAGGTGGAAGTGTCCCAGCTGGTAGACGAAGTTAACCGCGTTTCATCTCATGCTCAGTTCAACGGTATGAATATGCTGACCGGCCGTTTTGCCAAGTTTAATGGTCTGAACAGCGTTACTTCCTCAATGTGGCTGCACATCGGTGCCAACATGGACCAGAGAGAACGGGTCTACATCGGTACAATGACAGCCAAAGCTCTGGGCCTTGAACAGGTGAGCACTGGAATTATTATTTCCATCTCCACCCCCGAGCAGGCAAACCGCAACATTGGTCTTGTTGACGAAGCACTC
Organism: Spirochaetales bacterium; assembly: GCA_002748225.1. Classification (GTDB taxonomy): domain Bacteria; phylum Spirochaetota; class Spirochaetia; order DSM-2461; family DSM-2461; genus UBA2779. The sequence continues at coordinate 8,676 of PDRU01000098.1, forward strand.
AAGAAGGTTAACAAGCAGCGGGCCGATCTTGGTGCCTACCAGAACCGTCTGGAAATGGCTATCAAGGGTCTGGATGTCGGTGCCGAAAACCTTCAGGCTTCCGAATCCCGCATACGGGATCTGGACATGGCCAAGGGAACAGTGGCTCTTACCAGAGACCAGATTCTTCATCAGGCCTCCAATGCCATGCTGGCTCAGGCGAATCAGCAGGGGCAGTTGGTTCTTCAGCTGCTGCAGTAGAATTTTCCCGCAGACAGCCCAACAATTTCGAATGACTGAAGCCCGGCCGCAAGGCCGGGTTTTTTTATAACTTTCATGACACCGGCACAAACAGCTGATATTATTTAAAGGCACAAAGTATTACCACGGAGGTTATAATGCCCAGAATTACTGTTATCGGCGCGGGAAGCACGGTTTTCATGAGAAATATTGTGGGAGATATTCTCCAGTACCCTGCCCTGGCAAACTCCCATTTTGCATTATACGACATTGATCAAAAACGCCTCAACGAAGCCATGCAGGTAGCTCAGGCTTTAGGAAAATCAGCAAAAAGCCCGGCCCGGTTTTCCGCACACAGCCAGCTGGAGACCGCACTGGATAAAGCCGATTTTGTTATTACCATGTTCCAGGCCGGCGGTTATGAACCGGCTACTGTTATAGATTTTGAAGTATCCAGAAAATTTGGAATACGACATACCATTGGAGATACCCTGGGAGTAGCCGGTATTATGAGAGGGCTTCGTTCCGTTCCGGTATTTCTTGAAATAGCAGCCAAAATGAAAGAACTGTGTCCCGGGGCCTGGCTGCTCAACTATGTTAATCCCATGGCCATGATAACCGGAACACTCCAGACTCTCTGTCCGGACATCAAAATGATAGGCCTGTGCCATTCCGTACAGGGCACAGCTCATGAACTGGCACACGATCTTGACCTGCCGGATACAAGCCTTCGTTACTTTGCAGCCGGAATTAACCATATGGCCTTTTACCTTACTTTGGAAGAAAAAACAGCTGATGGAACATGGAAGAATGTTTATCCCAGGCTCCTTCAGGGCTACAAGGAGGGATATATACCCAAAGAAAGCGAACAGAACCCGCGCTGTCCGAATCTGGTCCGCTACGAAATGCTTAAATATCTGGGCTATTTTGTTACAGAAAGCTCTGAACATTTTGCCGAATACACCCCCTATTTTATAAAAAATGCTTTTCCCGGGTTAATTGAACAATTCCGCATACCCCTGGATGAATATCCCAAACGCTGCATTGAACAAAAACAGAACTGGGAAGAACATATGAAGGAACTGATGAACGGCGCCGTCCAGGAGCATTCAGAAAGCCGGGAATACGCTTCCCGAATTATTCATTCTCTGTGGACGGGAGAACCGGATACCATTAATGCCAATCTGCTGAACAACGGACTGATAGACAATCTTCCAGCCGACAGCTGTGTGGAAGTTCCCTGCTTACTGTCAAACACAGGGATTCATCCTGTTAAAGCAGGAAGAATGCCGGCTCACCTTGCGGCTCTTATCAGAACAAACACCAATGTGCAGACCCTCTTCATGGAAGCTTTTATTCACGAAGATCCTCAATACATTTATCATGCTGCCATGATGGATCCCCACACATCTTCAGAAATTCCCCTGGAGCAAATCTACAAACTCACTTCAGCCCTGCTCAGGGCACACAGAGAGCAAAAAGGCTATGAACTGCCTCCATGGATATAAAACACGGAAAAAATAATACCATTATATTTATTTCCTGCAGGCTCTTGACCCTGCCCCAACCCGGAGGCTAACTTTCCTTTCATGACTCTTCCTCCGGTAAAAATACCCAAAGATCTCCACACTGCCGCGAAGATATTCGCCGAAGCCGGGTATCAGTGCTGGCTGGTAGGAGGCGCGGTCCGGGACGGTCTGCTTAACAAAGCGACCGAAGATTTTGATCTGGCAACCGATGCCGAACCGGAAACAGTAACACGTCTGTTCAAACGGACCATTCCCACCGGAATTAAGCACGGTACTGTTACCATTCTGTTGGGAAAGCATAAATTTGAAACAACCACCTTCCGCCGTGACGGCAAATATACTGACGGGCGCCGGCCGGACAGCATTCACTATTCCACCGATATTCTGGAAGACCTCTCCCGGCGTGATTTCACCATAAACGCCATTGCCTGGGATCTGATAAACCGCAGACTTCTGGACCCCCACAAGGGCCGCCAGGACTTAAAAAAAGGCATTATCCGGGCCATTGGCAAGCCCCGGGAACGGTTGAACGAAGACGGCCTGCGTTCCATCCGTGCCTGCCGGCTTGCTTCTCAGCTGAATTTCCGTGTGGAAAGCCGCACCCTGGAAGCCATTTCCGGCACACTGGAAAACGTGCCCGGCCTGTCGATAGAGCGGATATGGGAAGAGCTGAAGAAAATTCTGCGCTCTCCTTCCCCCTCCACAGCCCTCAACCTGTTCGCGCAAACCGGTCTTTTAAAAATTATTCTTCCGGAACTGGACGAGTGCCGCGGTGTTACTCAAAAAGGACGGCACACACTGGATGTCTACGACCATTCACTGGCAGCCTGCGACGCGGCACCGGCCGGCTCTCCGGCGGTAAGAACGGCCGCGCTTTTTCATGACATTGCCAAACCCCGGGTCAAAACAACCGACAGCCGGGGAGAGGTTATTTTTCACAACCACGACACTGTCGGGGCCGAAATGACCGACAGTATTCTCAAGCGCATGAAAGCCTCTAACGCTGAAAGAGAACGCGTTGTGCGCCTTGTGCGCCACCATATGTTCCATTACACCTCCGAATGGACCGACGCGGCCGTACGCCGCTTTATGAACCGTGTCGGGCTGGATATTCTGGACGACCTTATGGCCCTCAGACAGGCCGATGCCGCGGCCATTGCGCCGGGCCGGACACCGCTGCTCACACATCTGGAGGAACTGGTGGAACGCGTTGACGGTATTCTGGAGTCTGAGACCGCATTGAGCATTGGGGATCTGGCCGTCAACGGCCGGGATATAATGAGCGCACTGAATATAAAAGGCGGACCGGCTGTCGGAGAACTGCTTAAATATTTACTGGAATGCGTCCTGGAAGATCCGGAAGTGAACCAGCGGGAAAAACTGCTGGAAATGGCCCGCAGAAGAATTGATTACTACAATTTAAACACCTGAATCCGCCGTCAGGTCATTATAGGCCATGCGGGCAGCTTCCTGTTCAGCAGACTTTTTATTACCGCCCTGCCCCGGACCGTAGACCTTATCCTGAACTTCAACTTTCATCCAGAAAACCTTCTCGTGGTCCGGTCCTGTTTTCCTGTCCAGAAAATAGCGCGGATAGCTGTGAAAGCGTTTCTGAACAAGTTCCTGAAGCAATGTTTTATAATCTTTGCGGTGTTTGTCCGCCAGAACAGTCTCTACCGGCTGGCGCAGATAACGCAGAATAAACTTTTCTGCTTTTTCAAAACCGGAATCCAGATACCAGGCCCCAATAAGAGCCTCCATGGTATCAGCCAGAAGAGCCTTTTTGGAACGGCCGCCGGAGAGTTCTTCTCCTTTGCCGACATGAACAATGGAAGGAATATCCAGTTTAAGGGCAATTTCCGCCAGAGAACCTTCACTGACAACATGAGACTTTATTTTGGCCAGATCGCCTTCCGGCCTGTCAGGAAGAATACGGTAAAGATAATCGGCTACAACTAAACCCAGTACGGAATCGCCCAGGAATTCCAGGCGTTCGTTGTTATCAATGTCCTGAGAAGTTTCATTGACAAAAGAACGGTGACAAAAAGCAAGGTCCAGAAGATCAAGCCTTCTGAACCTTAACCCTGCGTTTTTCTGAAATTGAAGTAACTCCCTGCGCCGCAGGGAAGATACTTCAGGCGTTCTCAGAGCAGCAGACTCTGAAAGCCTGTTAGCAGAAAACACTACTCTTTGCTTTTCAGCTGCTCCTCAATAAAAGTCAGAGCATCCTGTACTTTTTCAAATTCAGTAGCTTTGTCATCGGGAACCGAAACACCCAGTTCCGAATCAATGGCGTAAAGCAGCTCATAGGTATCAAGGCTGTCTGCACCTAAATCTTCGCGGAAACGTGACTCAGGTGTAATTTTATCCTTTTCCACTTCCAGTTTATCCGCAATAAGATCCTTAAGTTTTTCAAACAAATCTGTACTCATTATTCTCTCCTTAAATTCTTTAACAGCTTATCAACCCATGTTTTCGGGTTCGATAATCTGATTTCCCTTGTAAAAACCGCATTTAGGGCATACACGGTGCCGCATAATCATGTTGCCGCAGTTGGAACATGTTATAAGACTCGGAACAGCAAGCCGCATGTTAATGGAGCGTCTGCGCCGGCTCCGGGCCTTTGAAGTTGCTGATTTAGGTACCGCCATGGCGTCCTCGCTTTTTGATATCAATTTTCCGGGCTATAATATATTGCCCTTCCATTCCAGTCAAGTACCGGAAAAGTGTCAATAAAAAACTTGTCAGGAACTTATACTGTCAGCTTATGCAGTGCTTTCTCCACAGAAGGCGGCACCATAGCCGAAATATCGCCGCCCAGAAACAGTAATTCACGGATAGTACTGGAACGCAGAACAAAAAAACGGGGTTCAGTAGGCAGAAACACTGTTTCAACCGTGCTGTCGAGCTGTTTATTCAGAATGGATAATTCCAGTTCATAGTTAAAATCACCGGCAGAACGCACCCCCCTCAGCAAAACCGATGCGCCTGTTTTCTGACAGTATTCAACCACCAGGCCCCCGCAAATGGACACAGTTACCTTTTTCAGTCCCATTTTCCGGATTTCTTCTTCCAGAAGCTGCTTTTTCTGCTGAGGCTCCAGAAGGGGTGTCTTGCTGCTGTTAACGGCCACCAGTACGTCCAGGGAATCGAACAAAACGGCTCCCCTCTGAATAATGTTCAAATGTCCATAGGTGGGCGGATCAAAAGAACCGGGAAAAACTGCTTTAACCATACCCGCAAGAATACCCTTTATACCTTATAATGGTCAAATTGCCCCTTTAAGTTATAAAAAATAAAGTTTTGTGTTTGACGCGTTATCGACCTCCAGCATAAAATAATTCATATGAAACAGCTTGTTCCATATTTATTGCTTATAGGGGTTCTCTGTTATTCCTGCAGTACTCCCGCGCCAAAGGACGCGCCGTCCATTCAGGAAAAGCCCGCGGAACCGGCAGCAACCGTACAGGAAGAGCCTCAAAATCCCCAGCCTGAGCCCGAGCCGGAAACAAAACCCCAGCCAGAGCCCGAGCCGGAGCCTGAGCCGGAAATAAAACCCCAGCCCCAGCCTGACCCCCCTCAGGAGCCGGAAGCTGCCCCCCCCCAGGAAGAATATGAAGTTTCCGAGGAAATATATAATCAAACCTACGATGAAATTGAAAAACTCATCCACGAGCTCAACGGAGTTATTTCCCGCCGGCAGTATGACCGCTGGCTTAACTATCTGTCAAAAAAATACAAGAAAACCTTCAACTCTCCTGAAGTTCTGAACGCCATAAACGATTTTCCCCAGCTGAAAGACAACGGGATTGTTCTCAAGAACATTAAAGACTATTTTGACTGGGTGGTGGTTCCCAGCCGTTCCAAGGCGGTTCTGGGAGATATGATATTCACCGGGGAGGACACGGTTATAGCGTATTCCTCCTATAACGGACAGAAAGCCAAGCTTTACGAACTGGAACGAATCAACGGTAAATGGAAAATCACAGTTTGGTGATATACTGTTAGAGCCGATATATTAAGAAGAGCCCCCTTGCATGGGGTATTAACACAGGAGTGTACAATGAAGATCCGATTGATCAGTCTCATGGTTTTAGCTCTGATATTAACCGCCCTGCCGCTTATGGCAGAGGATTCGGAACAGACAATTGAAGAACTCTACCTCAAGAGCGCCATCAAAACCCAGGTAATAAGGGCCGAGGCGGCCTCTCCCGACCGGGACATGAAAATGATAGCCCTCACTGATATCAACCGCATGCTGGACGATGGAAGCGGGGCTGACAACCCTGAAATTGTTGCCATACTGGGAGACTTAAGCGGTGAAGGCATTACAAACATCCGCCGGGAACGGGGTCATATTGAAAACGACTTCCCTGAAGTCCGCAGGGAGGCCGCCCGTCTTCTGGGAAAAGTAGGTACCGACGAGGCCGCTCAGAAGCTGAGCACCATTCTTCTGACCGATCCGGAACCAATGGTTATGTCTGAAGCCATTCTGGCTATCTCCAACATTGAAGTAAGCGACAAACGGGCGCGCAACCGGGCCATGGCCGCGGCCATTTACCGTCAGACAGCTATCAGCAAAGACAATAACTTTGCCTACACATTCCTTCAGTCTGTAGAGAATGTAGCGGTCCGCGAAGGAAATATTGCCGATCCCATCATTTTTGAAGAAATGGCTAAAATTGCCAATGCCCGCCAGGGATATAACCGGGTAGTGCGCGACAGAGCCATTGAGATTATGCGAGCTCTTCAGGATCTCTAATAACCAGCTCTCCACCCGCCCCTGCGGCGGCGCCCTTGCAGACGGCGCTTTCCCCTTGCGGCGCGCCTCTTCTCCTTACAAGGGCGCCAGCAGAAAGCCCCCCCCCGGTGCAGGAATAATTCCCTGTTACGGGGGCCTTTATTGCGTAATTTTCTCTATTAACTGATAGTAAGATCTTTCCGCCACGACGGCGGTGATTCGGGTGTTTCCCAGTCTGTACGCCGGATAAGATAAATAACTGTTTCGCCTTCCCGGGGCTTCAGCAGTTCTTTTTGAATATCAAGAGCACAGTCAAAATGAACCGGCGCAGTATCTTCAGGCCGGGCTAAAGCAGAAGTAATGTCTTTAATTGGTTCTCCGCAGATACCGCAGTTGGGTTTTGAATATTCAGAAATGCGGGATTTAAAAGACGGCCGGGCCCCACCCTTTCGGCGGCCCCGGCGTTCTTTGTTTGTACGATCCTTTTTTCTAGGTTGAGTACCCATGTCTATCTTCTCCGCGCCGGCTTACAATTTCATCGGTCAACTTAATGGCGATTCTATCAATGGCCACGCGGATATAGCTCTGGTCGTTAATTTTACCTTTGAGCTCTTCCAGCTTTACGGGATCGGTCTGTTTGGCTATGCGCACCATTGGAGCTCCTTCTCCCTTAAAACGCATTTTCCCAATGATCGAGTTTTCCTGTCCTCCATGACAGAAAAACCAGATCAAAACGGACAGGACAGCCGTTAAATTCCGGATGACTGAGAAGAAACAGAGACGCTGTTTGTTTTATCTTTCTCTGCTTCCGCAGATTAACAGAGTGCTCAAGGTCCTCCGAACCAAAGGCATTCCAGGCTTTCACCTCGATAAAAACTATAGATTCTCCGTCCTTCGCTATAATATCGACCTCTCCCGGACCTGATCTGAATCTTTTTTCAATAATTCTGTAACCTTTCTGTGTTAAATAGCCGGATGCGCGCTCCTCCCCTCTTCGTCCTTTTTCGGCGGAACTGAGTTCCATACCGGCTCAGGATTGTTTTTTTTCTATCAAGGCCCGGATATCCAGTGCCCTGGCAATAAACAAATTCCGGTGTGTCAACAGATCAATTACCGGTCCGGTGTCGCCTTTGTACTCCCGGCCTATACTGTTAATAAGAATAATAACTTCCGGCCGCAGCGGAGCTTCTTCAGGAGAACTGATAACCCGCCCTATGCTGCCGTCGGAAAGCAGCACCAGACTGCCTACCGGGTACAGTCCCATTGCCTGAATAAATATTTTAACAATTTCCGGATCAAAACTCTTCTGATTATCACTGAGAATACTGCGCATGGCTTCATATCCTATCATGGAGTTTCTCCAGGGTTTTTCAGATACCAGCGCTTCAAATGTATCCACAACAGATATAATGCGGGCTTCAAAGCGTATTTCCGTACCTTTGAGCCCCTGAGGATAACCTTCACCATCCCAGCGTTCATGACGCTGCAGCGCGGACTGGGCAATTTCCTCTGAAAGCTGCAGCTCACGCTTAATAATGCGGTATGAATAGATGGGATGGGTTCTGAGTGTTTTCAATTCCCGCGCGTTCAGGGCCCTGTCCTGCCCCAGAATATCCTGAGGTACCCTCTGCATTCCTACCTTATGCAGCAAAGCCGCGCTGCACAGATGAAAAAGTTTATGACGGGGACGGTTAAGAGCCATGCCAACCTTTACGGAAAGCAGACAGTCGTTGACAGCACTTTTGGCATAGCCTTTCAGTTGAGAGCTGTTTGTCAGAACAAGACGAATTGAATCAACAGGTTTTTTCTCCACCGTTTCAATAATGTCCGACACGACATTTTCAATTTCTTTCTCGGTAACCCGTTCCTGGTTGCGTATTCGGGCAAACAGGTCATCCACACGGTCAACGGTACTGTTGTAGAAGAGAAAAAGCTGTTCATCAACGGGAAGTCCCCAGGTATTCTCCGGCCCTCCGCTGAATGAGTCTGTGGTGCGGGCTGTACCCTCGGTTTCCACCTGTTCCACTTTCCAGCTTTTCAACCGTTCAAGATCCTTGGCACGGATAGGCACTCCCGCCGGAATAAAAATTGTGTCATCCTCAATGTAGACCGGATGAGTGAAGGTCTGGCCTTCTTTTAAATCTGATACATTAATGTAATTCATCGTTTCCTCTGGTTTCATAAACGAATCGAAGAATTTCCGCCACGGCTGTCCAGTACTCTTCAGGAATACTGTCAAAGGGGTTTAAAGCCATTAAGGAATTTGCCAGATCGGGAGATTCCACCACCGGCACCCCGTTACGCGCTGCAATACGGCACAGCGCTTCGGCTGTTTCCCCCCTTCCCCGTGCCAGAACCCGGGGAGCATATTCGCCCGGGGTATAAGCTACAGCCGCCGCCTTTTTATCCCTCACACAGCTTCTCCCGAATCGGAAGAGAAGCCGTCGCTCAATTCCATAGATTGAATTGTACCATTAACTTGAATATTCTTCAAAGAAATACGTTCACAAAAATTATTCCATAATTCAGAGGGAATTTCCGTGTTTTCAGAGGCGTAAACGGTCAGATTAACCGGCTGAAGACCTTCCAGCAGGAACTCCAGTCTCCGGGCGCCGTCCTGCACCGTTAAAGCCATGGCCGGAGGGCTTCCCTGCCGGATTTTCCAGGTAAGATCTACGGTGTCTTCTCCCAGACGGCGGCGGCTGCGCCTGAATTGCCATGTGTCGCCTTTTGCATCAGTCTGATTAATGAGATGAATAAGCGGCGCCTGTTCGTCTTTATCTTCGGAGAAATCCTGCTGACACTGGGAGGCTGAAGGCGGTTCTTTCCAGCCGGAATGGCGGTTTTTGTTTTCTCCGCCAAAGCCGCCGCCCTCACGGCCGCCCTCCTGTCCGCCCTCCCGGCTGCCGTGAAACAGCTCGTCAACGGCCTCCAGAAAGTCGGCAGAAGGTTCTGCCCCGCGAGATACCAGGTCGGCGTACAGACGCGCCAGACGCTTTCTGGAGCCGTTTGCGCGTCCCAGAAGAGCACTCATTCTGTTCAGTACAGATTCAGCGGGAAGAGCCATGGCGGCCTTCAGGAAAGCCGCCGTTAAAGCGGCTTTGGGAGTAAGAGCTGCTGTCTGGGAAGATGGTAAGGAAGGCCTTGAAACTTCAGGCTGCAGAATGCGCAGACGCAGCAGAGGGCCGCTTCTGTCCACCTGAGCACGGATAATCTGTCCGGCACGCAGGGGAATGGAACTGCCGGCATTGAGGCTGCGCCCTCCCAAAAGTATTCTGAAACGGTTTCCGGGAAGAACTTCAGCTACCCGAACACTCACCACATCGCCCGGACGCACCGAACGCCCTGCGGCGGAAACGGCGGTAAAACGGGTATCCACATGGATGGAATTCGGCATAAACCGGCCCGTATTATACTGCTATGACTTTTTCCGCAGACGGGCTTTAACCTTGGTAGCCTTACGTCCAATGCGGTCTCTCATGTAGTAGAGTTTAGCGCGGCGGACTTTGCCTTCCCGTACAACTTCAAACTTCTCTACGCGGGGCGAATGAATGGGGAAAACACGTTCCACACCCACACCGTAGGAAATTTTGCGTACAGTTACTGTCCGGGATACACCGGAGTTGTTAGCGGCAATAACCAGGCCCTCATAGACCTGAACACGTTCATTTTTACCTTCAACAATGCGGTAATGCACCTTTACGGTGTCACCAATACGGAAATTTTCCACACCGTCCTTGAGCTGGCCGGCTTCCACTGCTTTGATAAGGTCCATAATTCATCCTTCCGGCGTATTGCTCAGATTCTCAACTAAACGCCGTATATCTTCGTTTATCCCTTCGGCTTCCAGCAGATCGGGACGGTTTTTCAGAGTTTTTTCAACCCTTTTTTCAAGACGCCACTGTGCAATAGCGGCATGGTGCCCTCCCAGAAGAATCTCCGGTACCCGGAGCCCTCTGAAAACTTCCGGCCGGGTGTAATGCGGATACTCCAGAAGCGGCTGAGTAAAACTCTCTTCTTCCAGAGACTCACGGGTAATAACACCCTCCAGAAGGCGGTAGACTGCGTCAATAACCACCAGGGCCGCAACCTCGCCGGACGAAATAACATAATCTCCAATGGAAATTTCATCGTCCACATAAAGGTCAATAACCCGCTGGTCCACCCCTTCATAGCGTCCGCACACAAACACCAGTTCATCTTCAGCGGCCAGTTCACCGGCCAGCTGCTGCGTCAGGGGCCGCCCGGAAGGAGTAAGATAAACCACCCGTTTTTCCGCAGCTCCCGCCGCATCCAGAGCCCTGCACAAAGGCTCCGGCTTCAAAACCATGCCTGCGCCCCCCCCGTAAGGAGAGTCGTCGCAAACGCGGTGCTTATCATACGCATAATCGCGTATATTGACAAGTTCGTAAGACACCAGTTCCCGTGATACAGCCCGGGACATAATGGAATCCTCAAAAAAACCCCGCATAATGCCGGGGAACAGACTTAAAACCGTAAATTTCATACGCTGTCCGCCAGCCACGGAGCCTTCAGAAGAAGGGTTTTTGCCTCCAGATCGGGCTCACCGGTAAATTCCGAGCGGAAGGGAACAAAAAAAGAAGAACCTGCTCCCTCCGGCGGCTGAATTTCCAGTAAATCATCTGAAGTTTCCACAACAGAGACAACTGTTCCAAAAACCCGTCCGTCCGCGCCCACCAGGGTAAGACCGGTTAAATCGCTTAAATACCATTCATCCTCACCCAGAGGCGCCGCGGATTCCTTCGGTACAAGAATTTCCCGGCCCGAAAGCATCCTGGCAGCTTCCGGGCTGTTAATACCCGAAAGCAGAAACATGCCTCCGCCCTGCTGCATCTGAAAACCTTCCACCCCGTACTGCCGGAGTGCACCGGTCTGCGTATTACGCAGCTTTACAGTCTCAAGAATGGCAAAATGCTCCCATTCCCCGGAGAAACTGGACAGTTTCATCCAGCCTTTCAATCCCCAGGAAGTGCGGATACGCCCAATGGCCACCAAACCGGGAGAGGGGTTTTCAACCTGTTTCACAGGAATTTATTCAGTCCAGAATTTCCAGAACGTAGCGCTTGTCAGACTTGCTCGATGCAGCACTCAGTATGGTCCGGACAGCTTTGGCAATTCTGCCGTGCTTGCCGATAACCTTACCAATATCGTCTTCAGCAACCTTCAGTTCAAGAATAGTAGACTTTTCACCTTCTATCATTGCCACTTCCACATCGTCGGGAGTGTCCACCAGGGCACGGGCAATGTATTCAACCAGATCTTTTTCCATAATCCGGCTCCTACTTCAGGGTAATGTTGTTTTTATTCAACAGCCGTTTAACAGTAGGGCTGGGACGCGCGCCCTTGCTCAGCCAGTCCCGGATTTTTTCTTCTTTCAGGGTAACCTGACGCTCTTCAGCTTCTACAGGATGATAGGTTCCCACCTCATCAATGGTGCGTCCGTCGCGGGGAGCCCGGGAATCCATAACAACAATACGGTAATAAGGGCGTTTTTTTGTGCCCAGCCTTTTGAGACGAATCTTTACGCTCATTCTGTCCAACTCCTCTTGGTATTTTCTGCTTCTATCGATTTGGGCCGGCCATGCCGCCCATGAGCTGCTGCTGCAGTTTTTTATTTTTGGCCACCTTTTTCATCATATTCCGCGATTTATCGAAGTTTTTCAACAGCCGATTCACCGCCGCCACACTGGTGCCGCTCCCCTGGGCAATTCTTTTGCGCCGGGGCGGACCGATTATACGATGATTCCGCCGTTCTTCCAAGGTCATGGAAAGAATTATGGCTTCTTCCCTTTTCAAACGGGTTTCATCTATCTGCGATTCATCAATACGGCCGGCCATGCCGGGAATCATTTCCATGAGAGACTGCATACTGCCCATTTTCCGCATGCGGGCAAACTGATCCAGGTAGTCTTCCAGCGTAAAAGTGGCTTTGGCCATTTTTTCCTGCATTTTCAGGGCTTCGGCCTCGTCCACAACTTCCTGGGCTTTTTCCACCAGCGACACCACATCGCCCATACCCAGAATACGGGAAGCTATTCTTTCGGGATGAAAGGGTTCCAGATTTTCAATCTTTTCCCCCACACCGATAAACTTCACCGGCCGGCCGACAACACTCTTAAACGAGAGCGCGGCACCGCCGCGGGCGTCGGAGTCGAACTTGCTCAGAATAATACCGGTCAGGGTAAGTGTTTCATCAAAACTTTTGGCTATGTCAACCGCGTTCTGACCGGTCATGGCGTCGGCTACCAGAAGAATTTCATCGGGAGATACGGCATCTTTGATACGCCCTATTTCCTTCATGAGCTCTTCATCCACCTGCATCCGGCCGGCGGTATCCACTATCAGAACGTTATGCTGTTCTTTTTTGGCCATTTTCAGGGCATTTTTTGCTGTTTTTTCAGGCCTGGAGCCATCCTCACGGTACAGAGGAACACCCACCTGCTCTGCAAGAACTGCCAGCTGATCAGCTGCCGCCGGGCGGGTCAGGTCAGCCGCGCACAGAAGCACGCGCCGTCCCTGACCTTTCAAATGGGCCGCCAGTTTGGCCGCCGTAGTGGTTTTACCCGACCCCTGAAGCCCCGCCATCATTATAACCGAAACAGTGTCAGGCCCCTTAAGCTGCAAACCGGCGGTTTCGTCTCCCAGCAGAGCCACAATTTTGTCGTGAACAATTTTAACAAACTGCTGCCCCGGATTAACCGATTTAAGCACCGTCTCTCCGGTGGCTTCTTCAATGGTCCGGTTTACCAGACGCCGTACCACACGCAGGTTGACGTCGGCCTCAAGCAGAGCTGTTTTAATTTCTTCAACAGCGTCACGGATATTTTTTTCACTTATCCGGGCGTTGCCCGACATACGGCGGGTAATACCCGAGAATGTTTCTGTCAGTTTTTCCAGCATGAGTGCTTTTTCCTTTCCGCCTGTGCGGACAGTCTCCCTTTATACCTTCCCGAAGGGGGGAAAGTCAACAAAACAGGGCTCTCAGGCCCCATTCACAACGCGCACCTGTCAGCTGAACCAATGAACTTGCTGTGTTGTATAAGCAGACAATTTACATAATACTCCCATTATTCGGGGGATAATATGAAAAAATTACGAATAATTATATGCGCTTTCCTGCTGTTTGTCTCAATCAGTTCTGTGCCGGCCCGCGATAAAGACAGTTATATCCGGGAGCTGCTGGAAATTACCGATGCCGTGCAGATGGCCGACCAGACAATGAACTATCTGGTGGAACGGTTCAGGAACCTGGTGCCTGATGCGCCGCAGGAGTACTGGGACGCGTTTCTGGAGGAATTTGATTCCGAAGAACTGCTGGAACTCATAATTCCCATTTATGAAAGCAATTTCACCAAGGCGGAACTGATGGCTATTTTGGCATTCTACAATACTCCGGCCGGTAAAAAGCTGCTGACCAAACAACCTCAAATTCTGGAAGAAAGCATGGAGGCGGGCCGGCAATGGGGAATGGAAACGGCCTTAAAAATACAGAAACGGCTCCAGAAAGACGGATATCTGGAAGAAGAGCCTCCGGCTGAATAACTTCGCAGGAACGCGCGCGTTCTTACGGCGAAGTGCGGCGGCAGCCGCGTTCCGCCGGCTTGCCTGCGGCAATTCAGCCCGGTTTCAATGGAGCCGGGCTCCATTCTGCCGCAATTTAACAACACGCTTGTTCACAACGCCTATCAGCAGACGGTAAAACAGCAGCTTAATGAATCCCGGGCGGTTTTTATACTGCTCACTGCTGTAGTAAGCCATGGGCTCTTCCCATACTCCGTGGTCGTCAACAACAGCACCCATTTGTACGAATTTTTCATTATCAAGATCCAGTTCCGCGGAGGGCTCACCATTCTCGGAGGAAACAGAAAAACCGTTTTGCCAGTTTAACAGCTCCAGCTGCTTCTTCGCGCCATTGAAGAAATCAATATCGTTTATAAAGGCGTCTATTTTCCGCCATTTACCGTCCAGAAGCACTTCTATCCAGCTGTGCGATATTTTATCCGGCATGGCCCTGTAAGCGGGGCCCTTGAACAGGCCGCGCTGAATTTCCTTTTTTATCGCGGAAAAATGAATACGGGCGGGAATATCCGCGGCCTTGCAGAGAGCCAGAAACAGCGCTGACTTGGTATTGCACTGCCCCGTTCCAAGCCGCATGGTCTCAGAGGCAGATACCAGATCGCCTTTCAGGGGATATCCAAAGAGTATGTCATCGCGGACATACTTAAATATCTTCTGTATTTGAATTCTACGGCTCTCCACACCCGCTGTCAGTTCATTTGCTTTCTGTTGAACAGCAGGATGCTCAAAATCGGCTAATATAATTTTTGTCATTGTTTTACTCATACATATATTATTATTACAGGCTTCAGGTATTGGCAATAAAATAAGAGCGCTGAAAAACAAAAAGGCCCATCCGGGAACAGCATTCCCGGATGGGCCCAAAGAACAATCAATAAAGAAAAGTACTACTTTGAAACTGCAAAGGTAAGAGTGGCCAGCTTATAATGATTCTTGCATTTCTTGGCCAGTTCACCTTCAGCCGGAACCATAGTTGAAGCTGTAATAATCCAGGGGCCGTAATACG
>PDRU01000099.1 GCA_002748225.1 Spirochaetales bacterium
TACAAAGCGGCGCATAAATCAAACTTGCTTTCAACCGCGGCCGGCATGAGCACAGCCCATGCGGCCTCTGCGATTTCCACGGCGCGGCGCGCGGCTTCTGCAACGAACCGCCACCACAACCGCGGCGCACGACTTTCCCCGCAACGAACCGCCACCACAACCGCGGCGCCCGCCGGCACACTCCAGGTCCGCACCTGAAATACTCGGCCGGCATAAGGCCTTAAACCGTCCACACCGCCGCAGCGCAGACGGCATAAACACAGCCCGCGCGCCCTTTAATCCGCAAAAAACCGGATCCGCATTGACAGACTTTTAATTGGATTCTACCATGGCTCAATGAGTGAGCCACCGTTACAGACTGCTGACTTTAAATTGTCACTCGCCAAACTCCGTTACCGCCCATACAATATTCTTTCCATAATCCTTATTGTACTGCTGGCATTTCTGGTTCTGTTTCCCCTTTTTCAAATTATCTATACATCCCTAACCTACCAGAGTAACGACCTCAGACTTGTCCGGGACGCGCAAGTTGGAGCCTTCACTTTTTTCCACTACTCGAGAGTTTTTGTCGGGAAACTGGCGATGCCCTCCTGGGTAATGGCTCTGGCATGGCAGCTGATTTTCCGCAACAACAAAATTGGCGGCGCCACTGGTATGCTGACCGCCTTTTTCGGGGTGGAAGCTCCCGACTGGGTTTCCTACGGAGCATTTCCCATTATTATCTGTCTGGCGCTCCACTACTACGCCTATTCCTACCTTCTGGTTTCCGGAGCGCTGGCCACCATTAACTCCGAACTGGAAGAAGCCGGGTCGCTCTCCGGCCTGAAACGGCTTCGGGTAATGAAATCTATCACCTTCCCCCTGGTGCTTCCGGCTCTTGGTTCATCTTTTGTACTCACCTTTTCCCGCAGTATGGGAACATTTGGTACACCCGCGCTGCTGGGACTCCCTGTACGGTTCTTTACCATTCCAACCCAGATCTACGCTTCCATTAATTCACGCAACACCGGCGACAGTTTTGTTCTGGCACTTGTTCTTGTTTTCCTGGCTGCTATAGCTATTTATATAAACAGCAAAATAATAGGAAAGAGAAAGAGCTTTGTAACAATGGGCGGCAAAGGCTTCCGAAGCCGCCTTAACCAGCTGGGCCGCTGGAAAAAAGTGGTAACCGCCGCTGTTTTTATTTTCCTTTTCTTTGTCATTATTGTTCCGGTTTTACTTCTGGCCTGGAGTACTCTGATGATGAAGACCGATGATTATTCCCTGTCCAACATTACCACCCATTACTGGTTCGGCAAAAGCAACATTAACATTGCCGGCGGACAGGAAGGCATATTCAGAAACCCGGGCATCTGGCGCGGTGTCTGGAACAGTATACGGCTTGGAGTTTCAGCCGCTCTTATAAACGGCTTTGCCGGCCTTTTAATTGGATACGCTGTTGTCAGAGGCCGGGGAACCTGGTTCTCAAAAGCGCTGGAAACAGTATCGTTTGCTCCGTACGTCTTCCCCAGCATTGCCATGGGCGCCATCTATCTGGGAATGTTTGCTCACCGGATCGGCCCCATTCCCGCACTGTACGGTACCTTTATACTCATTGTACTCATCGTTGTGGTTAAAAATATGCCCTTTTCTTCCAGAACCGGTATCAGCGCCATTCTGCAGATTGACAAGTCGCTGGAAGAAGTAGCTCAGCTGGAGGGAATACGCTGGTTCAAACGCTTCCGTCTTGTTCTCTTCCCCCTGGCGCGCAGCGGATTTTTCTCGGGCATGATCCTTACCTTCATTACGGCAATGCGTGAACTGTCGCTGATCATCCTGCTTATTACACCGGGCACCCGGGTTCTGACAACAATCATTTTTGCCTACAACGACCAGGACCAGGTACAGCATGCCAATGGTGTTACCCTTATACTATTACTGATTATTGTCAGTGCGAATTTTATAGTAAGGAAGTTCTTTGGATCGAAGAGCGTCCTTGGACTCAAGGAATCTTAACTGCTCAGACAGTTAAAAGGAGATAATTTTATGAAAAGGCAAATTGCTGCAATGACTCTGCTGCTGCTAACGGTTTCATTTGCGTTCGGTATGGCTGGAAAAGAGGAACCGGCGGAATATCCCCCCGAAATGGATACATGGCTTCAGGAAGCCAAACTCGGCCCCTATGAAGGAACTCAGGACTGGGACGAAATTACCAGACTTGCCAAAGAAGAAGGTGAAGTTGTTGTTTATTCCTCCTCCTCGCGCATTGCCACTGTGGCATCACTTTTCCAGAAAGAATACCCGGAAATTACGGTAACATTTTTCGATCTGGGCTCCGTCGGCACAGTTGAAAAAACCATCAGTGAACAGAAGGCGAATCTTTTCAATGCTGATATTATAACAACCGGCGGTTCGGGTCAGGTTATTCACGAACTTCTTGGAAACTACAGGCTGGTAAACTTTGTTCCCAGTATGTTTGTTGATCAGATTCCTCTGGAAATGAGGGAACCCCTGCTGAACAGAATTGTGGAAGGTTATGTGCTGATGTACAACACCGAAACCTATCCCGATGCCCCGCCAATCTCCAACATCTGGGAAATTACAGAAGAAAAATGGCGCGGAAAGATCGTTGTGAAAGACCCGCTGGCATCACTGAGCAACATGATGGGACTATGGACCATAGTGCAGCACGCGGACGAACTGGAAAAAGCCTATAAGGAACTCACAGGAAAAGACCTTGAGCTGAGCGACGGTGTTCCCGACGCGGGATATGAGTTTATTCACCGCCTGCTGGCAAACGATCTGATTATTCTCAGCTCCGGCAGCAAGGTTGCCAAGGCATCCGGTGAAGTGGGCCAGAGCGATCCGCCCATTTCCATTACAGGCTATACCTATATCCGCTATAACAAGACAAAAGGCTATGTAAACGGCATTGTTACACCTATGACACCCTTTGAAAACATCATTACTCCGGTATACACCGGCATTGCCCGTCAGGCTCCCCATCCCAACGCGGCCAAATTGTTTACGGCCTTCCTGCTTGGAGACATTAACATGACGCCCGATACAGTTCTGACACCTCCCTGGGATGAAGGAGAAAGCGCCCTTATGCTGAAAGGACTGGCTCCGTACTATGAACCGGGTTCCCGTTCCCCGCGGGATACTGTTCCCCTGGCGCCCGGCGGAGAAGCCTGGTTCGACCTGAAAAGCTGGACCGTCGATCCCGACTTTATGTGGTATGAAGGTCTGAAAGTACAGGATTTCTGGACCCAGGAAGTGGGGAAGTAAAGGACTTGTTTTGAACGGTATCGTATTAGAACATGTAAAGAAATCGTACGGCGGAGTTCCCGCCGTGCGGGATCTTTCCCTGGACATCAGAGAAAAGGAATTTCTTACGCTTCTGGGGCCTTCCGGCTGCGGAAAGACAACAACACTCAGAATGATTGCCGGTCTTGAGGACGCTGACGACGGGACAATTACTGTGGGAGATACAGTGTATTATTCCCGCTCAAAAGGCATATACGTCCCGCCGGAAAAACGCAGCCTGGGGTTTATTTTCCAGAGCTACGCCCTGTGGCCTCACATGACCGTCAGAAAGAACATATCGCTGGGCCTTGAAAACCGGAAAGTGCCTGCCGAAAAAATTACGGAAATTGTTTCGGAATCCCTAAAGAAGGTTCAGCTGGACGGATACGATACCCGTTATCCTTCCGAGCTTTCCGGCGGACAGCAGCAGCGTGTGGCTGTAGCCCGGATGATTGCCTCGGGACGCAGCATATTCCTCATGGATGAACCGCTTTCAAACCTTGACGCAATGCTCAGAACAGACATGAGAGCGGAACTCAAACATCTGCATCATGAACTGGGGGCAACCACTGTTTATGTAACCCACGATCAGGTTGAAGCGCTCACTCTGTCCGACAGAATTGCCGTTATGGTTTCCGGACTGCTGCGTCAGGTGGGTACGCCGGAGGAAATTTACAACAAGCCGGCAGACCTGTTTGTGGCATCTTTTGTAGGCAGTCCGAAAATCAATATGATTAACGGCAGCCTGATACAGAAAGCAGGCAGTCTGTACTTTCAGAATGAAGATTTGGAAATAGGCCTTCCGGGCAGTATTACACAGGAACAGCGGAAAGTTGTTTTAACCTTCCGGCCGGAGAATGTGGCTGTTCACCGCCGCTCCAGAGATAACGCCCTGGCCTGCACTGTTTATTCGGTGCTTCCGGCCGGCTCGGAAACCATTGTGGCTGTGCAGGTAAACGGCACAACCATTAATCTGAAAGTAAACGGATTTACAGATCTTGCAGTCAACGACAAAATCTGGATTACCATTGACCCGGATAAAGTAAATTACTACGACCCGGAAAGTGAAAAACTGCTGTCTTGAAACCTGATAAATTGAACAAATCCGATGAAGATATAAAAGTTGTCCTCATTGCGGGTCTGCGGGGAGCCGGAAGGACATTGTCCCTTCGGCTCCTGGAAGACTGCGGTTTTGCCGGAAGCGATAATCTTCCGCCCTCAATTCTTCCAAAATTTATTGATGATTCTCTCCGGCACAGCCATGATGATGCCCTTGTTGTTGTTGCCGAAACCCGGACAGCGGCAGCTGTAAGGGAATTGGCTGCCTCTGTTAATGAACTGCGGGATAAACCCGTATCCCTGACAGTTATATTTCTGGAAGCCAATGACACCGTCCTGCTGCAGCGCCTGGGGTTTAAATCCCGGAAATCGGCCGAAGGAAAATCAGAAGATATCCGGAAAATCCTTCAGGATAACCGCAGCAGAACTCTTCCCTTCAGGGAAAAGGCTGATATTGTTATTGATACCTCGTCTGTAACACCGGCTTCAATGAAAGAACGCTTAACAGCAGCCATTGAAGGGAAATCATTTAACCGGAGCATGCACATTACCATCAGCTCATTCGGGCACAAATACGCCCCTTTTGCCGGAGATTTGGTATTTGATGTGCGTTTTATTCCCAACCCGTACTACATTCCCGAACTGAGACCGCTGACCGGAAAAGATCCGGCCTGTGCCGAATACATATTCCAGACCAAAGAAGCGGGAATTTTTGTAGAGACGGTCAGCAGTCTTATAAAAAAGCTTATTCCGGCCTATATAAATCAGGGACGCTCCTCACTGCTGATTGGAATTGGCTGCACAGGCGGCCATCACCGCTCTGTAGCAATAGCGGAGGCTCTGGGAAAAGCATTAAGAGTCAGCGTGGACTCCATTACTGTCCGTCACCGGGAACTATCCTGATCCATTCCGCTCCCGCAGAACAGACAAAGCGCGGCATTTTTGCTACACTGCCTCCATGTTTTCCGGAGAAATTCTCTATTTTCATACAGTGGTGCCCTTCAGCGAAATACCCGATGAGCAGATTCAGTATTCAGTTGTTGCCGCGCGCCATCAGCAGCAATGGGTCTGCGTCCGTTTAAAAAGCCTCAGCACCTGGTGCTTCCCCGGAGGACGGCGAGAAGAAGGCGAAACCATAGAAGAAAATGCCCGCCGGGAATTATTTGAAGAAACCGGCGCCCTGGAATACAGCCTGACTCCGCTGGGGCTCTACGGAGTAGACCACCGGCAGCCCACGCCTCCCCACCAGCATATACGCTACACCTGGGGCGGATTTTACGCCGCGGAAATTCACAAATTCGGCTCTATCCCCGAAGAATTTGAAATAGCCGAACGGCGTCTTTTTCCCGAATTTCCACTGCACGCGGCGCGGTTTCCCCAAATTATGCCGGGCATGATGGAATATCTGAACAAACAGTCCTTCCCGTTCTGACCCGCTTATACTGTCTCTATTGCACTGTCAGCTCAACACGCACCTTGTTGGACTGCATACCGGCATATTCCACATAAATTTCATACACGGCTGAAGTGACAGGAAAACTGACATAATCGGTCAGATCAGGGTTAAACCAGCTTCCCAAAAGCATATCTTTCAGATCAGCGGGGTCAAGCGGCTCTTCCGGCAATGGTAAAGGCTCCTGAGGGTTTTCATCCCTGTCGAGCAAACCGCCTTCGTAAATATGTCCGGAGTCCGTATTTTTCACATATATCCGCGGAGACGGCGATTTCAGCGCGTCCGTCATTTCAACCTGGTAAAAGCCGCAAAGCGGAACAACCGCCTTATCAGCATCTTCGGCAGCTATTTCAATTTTAAGCGGAGCCCTGATAACAAGCCCCAGCCAGTCCACTCCCGGATCTTTCGGTGAACAGGCATTTATTTCAGATGTGTTAACAGGAACCGAGCTGAAGATATCAGGATAATATTTCATTGTATTCTCCTCTTTGGAACCTTGCCCGTACGCAAAAGCGCCCAGCAGGGCAAATAAGAAAAACAGCAACTCCGTTATTCTTCTTCTCCGCAGGAAGCTCATTAAAAGATATCCCAAAAAGACACCCCCCGTTTATTCCAGGCAGTATACACTGAATACTTTAATTAAAATATTCTTCAACCCTGTATTATTGACAACTTTCAGTAAACGAAAATAATAGAAAGTCCTGATTAAACAACAATTTATTTCGATACTTCACTTTAAACAGCAAGGAGTATCCATTTTGATAAGGGGAAAGGTGTTTTATGGATAAGCAGAAAAATATTAAACGGATAAAGCGTTTAAGCGACGCGAACGGAATTTCAGGATTCGAAGACGAAGTTCTGGAAGTTATACGCAGCGAAGCGGCCGGTCTGGGTGAATTCGAAGAAAACAGCCTTCGAAACCTCTACCTTACGGCCAGCGCGAACAGCAGCGGCAAACCTGTAGTGCAGCTGGACGCCCACAGCGATGAAGTGGGCTTTATGGTACGGGCAATCCGTCCGGACGGACTGCTTGAATTTATGAATATCGGCGGCTGGGTTCCCCATAACATACCGGCGCACATGGTTCGGGTGCGAAACAGAAAAGGCGAGTATGTTCCCGGTGTTGTCGCAAGCAAACCGCCCCACTACATGAGCGAAGAAGAACGCAAGGCCCCGTTATCCATTGATAACATGGCAATAGATCTCGGCGCCAAATCAGCTGAAGAAGTAGAAGCGAATTTTGGTATTGATATTGCAGCGCCCATAGTACCGGAGGCCCTCTGTACTTACGATGAATCAAATGACATTCTTATGGGAAAAGCCTTTGACAACCGTCTGGGATGCGCCTCTGTTATAGCAGCCATGGAAGAACTGCAAAACGAAAGTCTGAAAGTTAACCTGACCGGTGTGTTTGCCGCGCAGGAAGAAGTTGGACTGCGGGGCGCGGTGCTTGCGGCAAGAAAAGTGCAGCCCGATCTGGCCATTGTTTTTGAAGGCTGCCCTGCGGACGATACCGTTATGCCCGAATACAAGGCTCAGACCGTTCTGAAGAAAGGCCCCATGCTCCGGCATATTGACGCCCGCAGCATAACCAATCCGCGTTTTCAGCGCTACGCGCTGGACATGGCCGCAAAAAAAGGAATTCCCGCACAGAGCGCGGTCCGCACAGGCGGCTCTACAAATGCCGCTCAGATACACCTCTCAAATGAAGGTGTGCCGACAATTGTCATCGGCACTCCGGTCCGTTACGCGCATACGCATTACGGTATTTCTTCCTACGCGGATTTTGAAGCCGGGGTTCAGCTGGCAATAGCCATTCTGAAAGACATTACTCCGGAAATAATAGCCTCTTTTTAAGAGCAGAGCGGGAAAGAACTATTTAACTCCTCCGAATGTCAGTCCGCTTACATAATAGCGCTGAAGAGCCAGGGAAAGAACCAGTACAGGCAAAATGGCCAGCATGCCCATAGCTGCCATGTTGGTCCATCCCACACTCATCATGCCGAATGTGCTGAGCATTCCCAGAGGAAGTGTGGCTGTCTGAGGCGACGTCAACGTCATGGCAAAAAGGAAATCGTTCCATGAATAAATAAAGGCAAAAAGCGCCGAGGTTACCAGTCCTGGCAGACTGAGCGGAACAACCACTTTCCAGAATGCTGACAAGACACCGCAGCCGTCAATAATGGCCGCTTCTTCCAGCTCCTTGGCAATATTCTCGAAAATTCCCGACATAAGCCACGCCGTAAAAGACGCATTATAAACCGTATCAATAAGTATAACGGCCAGACGCGTTCCGAAAATTCCCAGATTGTTCATCAGAAGCCGGAAAGGAAGCACAATAATAACAGGCGGTATGGTCCGGGCCAGCAGAATAAAAGTCAGCAAAACAAATCGGCCGCGGAATTTAACCCGGGAAAATGCGTAACCAGCCGGAACGCCGATAAGCAGAGACAGTATCATGGTGCCGAAAGATATCAGAAGACTGTTTTTTCCCCACCTGAAAATAGGCATCATATTTGTTATATAGATGTAATTCTTCATGGTAGGCTTGAACTTCAGCCATACAGGCGGCAGCTTGAACATGTCAATCTTTAATTTCAGGGATGTTTCAAACAGCCATATCATTGGAAAAATAAAGAAACCGAGAATAAGAGCTATGACAATATACCGGATCCACCGGGAATACTCTCTGGATGTTTTATTCATATTGAATTCTCATTGCTGTAAAGAAGTTTCATAAAAAGGACGCCTAAAACAATGCCTAAAATCAACAAAACATTGGAAAGCGATGCCGCATACCCTACGTTCAGCTGCTGAACTCCCACCTCGTATATCCGGAGATTTGTTACCGTTGTGGCTGTTCCGGGTCCGCCGTTTGTTGTTGCAAAAATAATATCAAAGGCTTTCATGGCATCCAATGTCCGGATAAGAACAGCTATTAATAAAGTTGGACGCAGCAGAGGCAGAGTAATAAACCGGAACAGGGCAAAAGAGCCGGCACCGTCAAGCATTCCTGCCTCATAGGGATCCCGCGGCAGACTCTTTAATCCGGATAAAACAATAATGGCCACCAGAGGTGTCCATTCCCATATATCAATAATAATAATTCCCAATAAGGCGGAATGGCGCTCAACAAGCAGACCGCGCCCTATGTTCATTCCCAGCTCTCTCAGGTAGTAAGTAATAACACCCTGATCAGGATGATAAAGAGCCTTCCACAACAGGCCGACTACCAGAGGCGTCAGAACTGTCGGAATAAGAATAAGAGTCCGGAGAAATCCGGAGACAGCCGACTCTACATTGAATATCAGCGCAATAATAACGCCTAGAACCAGCTGGCTGGACACACAGAAAAATATGTAAATCAGTGTAATTTTCAATGAATGGATGAACTGCTCATCTTTAAACATTGCAAGGTAATTTCTGCCGGCTACAAAGATTTTTTCTTCGCCCAGGGAATAATCAAAGAAACTGATAAAGATGCCGTACAACACCGGATAGAGAAAAAAGAAAAGCATGTAGACAAACAGCGGAACAAGAAAAAAGATAATGTTTTTTCTGTATCCGTTTCTCCTGGATAATTTGTTAAACACAAGCACCTCTCTCAGAACCAGTCCCCGCCGCACGGCGGGGACTGAGAAATCAGTTACTGAACAATTTTCTTCAGATCTTTCTCCATCAGGGAAAGGGCTTCGGAAACTGTTGTTTCATGAGTAATAGCCTGATTAACCCGGAGCCCCAGGGCATTCTGAATTTCAGAAGCTTTCGGACCGCGGGGTCTGTAGTCGCCGTCACCATTTTCAAAGACTTTCAGCATTGCAGGCAGCCAGGGTTTTTCAGCCAGCAAATCTTTGTCCTTGAGTGTAGAGTAGCGAATGGGGGCGCCGTCATTGCGCATCCATTCCAGCTGCATTTCTTTACTTGTAATAAACTTGATGAATTCCCAGGCAGCCTGCTGCTCTTTTTCGTCACTGTCGGCATTAATGCCGATGCCCCATCCGCCAACACCGTAGAGAGAGTCTTTGGAAGCCACTTTCGGAGTTGCGGTCATACCTGTTTTACCAACAACCATGGAAATTTCCGGATTCTCGTAACCGGCTCTGGCAATACTCCAGCTGGACTGCATAACAGCCTGACCGGTCCGGTAGGCCGATTCCCTGTCATCCCACCAGTAGCCAATGGCTCCCGGAGGCGCATATTTATCAAAAATACGTACAAAGAACTCAAGAGACGCTTTAGAAGCGGGACTGTTAACTGTTACATTACCGTTTGCGTCAAAGAGCGAGCCGCCGAACGCGCGCATATATTCCATCCAGTCCTGGGCTACAGCCGAACCGCGGGCCCCGTTGGCAACCAGGCCGAACATGTTTTGCTCCGGTCTGGTAAAGAACTCTGCAATGTCCTCCAGCATTTCAAGCGTTGCGGGAACCCCCAGTTCATAACCATATTTTTGCTTGAAGGCTTTCTTTTCGGCCTCATCTTCCAGAAGATCTTTCCGGTAAATAAGACTGTTGGCATAACCGGCCATGGGAAAGGCAATCTGACGGCCGTTCCATGACCCCATTGCCCACATAACGGGAATAATGTCATCCAGGTCGATTTCTGACGCATCCGCTTTCATCCAGTCGGTCAAATCAACAGTAAAGCCTTTCTTTTCAAATTCACCGGTCCACATAATATCAACAGTGGCCAGATCGTAGAGTTTAGTACCGGAGGCGTAGTCCTGAGTAATTTTCTGGTAAAGTTCCACATAGCCGACAATGTCAATTGTCATATCAGCACCGGTTTTCTGCGAAAATTCCTTTGCCATTACTTTCAGGTAGTCGGCATACTGCTCTGCGCATACCGCCATGGTAAGGCTTACTCCCTCAAAGGGCTTATCCGAACCACTGCCGGCCGCATCACTGCTCCCTCCGGCAAAGAGAAATCCTGATAACAATACTGTCAGGAACAGAACACTCATTAATCTCTTCATAATACTCCTCCTCATTAAACCTTTCGGCTTCATATCCATCACTTCATTTTATTAATGAAGTTTAATTCCTATACGATAGCTTTTGGGATCCATGGCTACGCGGAAAGCATCTTCCGCCTCCTGCAAAGGAAATATTTTATTCAGATAGGGGCGCATATCCAGAAGTCCGCCGGAAAGCATTCGGCTCACCCTGAAAAAATCTTCTGTGGAAGGGCTGAAAGATCCGGTAATAACCTGCTGACTGTAATGAATCTTGTTGGGATCCACAGATATGGTTCCCTTGGGCGAAAACGAACCGTAATAAATAATGGAACCGGAATTACGGACATGCGGGAACGCTTCTTCGGCAATACTCAGATGAGGTGTTGTAATAATGTAACTGTCCAGTTTTTCGCCGCAGGTAAACTTATTTACCTCGTCGGCCAGAGAACATTCAAAGGGATTGACAACCGTATGAACACCGTTGGCAAGCGCATGCTGCCCTTTTTCGGCATCCGGCTCTATCAGAAGAACTTTTGCGCCCATCTTCAGCGCCAGAAGTCCGTGGATCTGGCCCATAATGCCGCCGCCGGAAATACCGACATAATCTCCGGGCAGAATACTGCTGCGCATCATACTGTGATAACAGCAGGCCAGAGGTTCGGCAAACGCGGCCAGCTCCAGCGGAAGATCCGGACTGACCGGGAAAATACGGGTGGGCTCCAGATCTATGTACTGGGCCATGCCGCCGCTGCCGGCAGCACCGTCATAGGTGCGTTTTTTGGCCTTACCCGTGCAGAGATTGGTCTCTCCCCTGTAGCAGGCACTGCAGTGTCCGCAGTGATCAAGCGTTTTAAAGACAACATGATCTCCCGGCTTGAAGGAAGTAACCGTGCCCGGATGTACTTCTTCAACAACACCGGAAGCCTCATGTCCCGGCACAAAAGGAAACGGTACCGAACCATTACCCATAAAAATTCTTTTTTCCCAGGTACAGATCAGGCAGTATTCAATCCGAATACGGACCATGCCGTTTTCCAGTTCCTTCTGCGGTATTTCCCTCACCTTAACGGTTTCCGGTTTTTCAACAAAAAGAGCTTTCATGACTGAACCTCTTCCGCGCTTTTGCCGCCGTGAACAACGTCCACCAGAGCACGCATTCTGTCATAGGGATCAGGCTGAGCCCAGACATTCCGGCCAATGGCCACACCTGCAGCTCCGCGTTCCCGGCTGTCCTGAACAACCTTCAGCAAACCCGAAAAATTGCTGCTGTGCGCTCCGCCCAGAATAACAAGCGGCACATAGCAGGCTTCCACAATTTCTGCAAACTCATCCGGTTCTCCGGCATAATTTGTTTTAATAATGGAAGCACCCAGTTCCGCCCCGATACGCGCAGCCAGTTTGACCGTCTCAACTGTTTTTGGCGGTTTGGAACCAAAACCGCCCGGCAGCATTTCTGCCATCAGCGGGATGTGCCAGTCCCTGCAGCGTTCAGCCAGAAAAGACAGGTTTTTAAGTGTTTTCTTCTCATTTTCAGTTCCAAGAAAGCCCATGCAGGCTACACCGTCCGCTCCAAACCGCAGCGCCGCGTCTACCGTAAAAAGAAGTTCATCTCCTGAAGCCTGGCCAAGCTCTGAATTGCCGCCATCCATCCGGATAATAAGTCCACGCCCGGCCAGCTCTTTTTCAAAATTCTGTGCTACGCCAAACGTTGTCAGAACAGCATCGGCACCCGCTTCAAAACACCGGGTTATTGTATAACCGGGATCTTTCAAACCCGGCTGAACATTCAAGGCTGCTCCATGGTCAATGGGCAGGATAACTGTCCGCCCGTCACCGGCAAAAATATTGCGCATTCTTCTGATCATACAGTTCCCTCTCCTAAGTTATTCTTTGTCGTATATCAGACAGCAAGTGGAAATTTGTTTCCAGCTGTTTTGTCACTTCCTTAAACTGGCCGTAAAGTTCATCAAATACCTGTCTTTCATTTTCCGAGACGTCCGGTTCCACCACATACTTTAATTTCGGAATTCCGTTTTCCTGACAGAAATCTTCAGAACTGCCGCAATAACATGAGCATAAATACAAACAGCCGACAGGCGCCGCGTCCTTGTACTCCGGGCAGGCATAGGGTTTTCCAATAATGTTTGCCTTCAGCTGAAGCCAGAGGGCATTTTCGGCACCTCCTCCGGCAGTCAGAATTATTGAAGCACTGCTCTTTTCCAGTAAGGCTTCCATATTCTGGCGGATTCCAAAGGTTATTCCCTGCAGAACCGCCTGATACAGTTCTCTGCTCTCTGAATCATTGGTTAAACCAATAAAGGCGCCCTGAAGCTTTTCGTCCCAGTAAGGGCTTCTTTCACCGTTCAAATACGGCAGAAACAATGCCGCGGAAAACTTCGGCAGGGATGTCATTTTTTTAGAATCGGTCCCCACCAGTTCTGAATACCATTGAATAGCACTTCCAGTATTGGACATAACCTCCATGGTTAATCCCTTGTCCGGAATAACATGGAGATCGCCTGTATGACGCGGGTTGCAGATAGACAGACAGGTGGAAGTTCCCGAGCCGTCTACAATGTCCCCGATATTGACGCCTCCGGCCCCTGCGGCTTCACAGTAGGCATCAATTCCGCCGCCCAGAACTGTTACACCGTCAGGCAGACCGCAGAGCCTGCTGAATTCGGTGGAAGTAACACCCACAGCCCCGTGAGACGGAACTACCGGCGGGAAGAAATCAACAGGAATACCAATAGTTTCCGGCTTCCATATACCGGTTTCCTTATCATAAAAACTCAGCGTTGAAGCTGTAGATTCATCAAAAGCAAAACATCCGGTTAACAGATAGTTGATATAGTCTTTGGGGAACAGATAATAACGCGGCGGATTTTTCCCTCTGCTCCGAAAGTCTGCCAGGCATTTGGCCTCCCAGGAAGTAGCGTCCTTCCGCTTATTGGCGTACACAGAAAACAGATACCCGGCCTCATTCAAGGCTGAATTGTCCTGCCAGGTAGGCATGGCCCCCAGGGGGCGGCCCTGTTGATCCGCCGCAATCAGAGAAGGCCCGTGACAAGAGAGCGCCAGACATTCAACAGAGCCGGAAATTCCGGACTGCTCCATTATTTCCCGGCAGAATACCTGAAAAGACTCCGCAAAAAGCTCCGGCGACTGATGGGAAAAATCAATCAGTGTTCCAGGCAGATACCGGCCGGAAAAGAAATTCAGACACCCGTCAGAATAGAGAGCACCCTTCATGCTGGAGGTGCCGATATCTATTCCCAGCCACGTACTCATACCGGAAACTCCTGTTCCCTGTTCAGGTGAATAATCAGGTTGTAGCGGTCAGAACGGTAATATCCGTCTGAAAAATCTACAATGTTGTCATTGTAATCGCAGGAATAAGTTTTAATTGACAGCAGAGGAACGGCTTCCTTGAGCTGGAGAATGGACTGAATTCTTTCCGAAGCCGCAACAGAGGCAATCTCTTTTCTGGCCTCACGGATAGCAATACCGCATTTGTGTTCAATCAGGCTGTAAATGGATTTACTGTAATCTTCATCCAGGCCCAACCCCGTTATGCTGCTGATGTAATTTTCAAAATAACCGATGGGTACGCCGTCCGCACTCCGAACCCGGGCAATGTGCACAACCCTCTCACCCTCGGGAACCTGCATATGACAGGAAAGAATTTCATCAGCCGGAATAATTTCCACTCTCAGAACCTGCGTTGAAAAGTGAATGGACGAACCTGAAATTTTCTCGGTAAAACTCTTCAGATTACTTGTTTCATCAATCAGACGTGGTGAGCGGACACAGGTGCCAATACCCTGTTTCTTTTCCAGGAGACCTTTCAGAACAAGACCTTCCACAGCTTTTCTGACCGTTATCCGGCTGACGCCGTAATGTTTTCCCAGTTCTATTTCCGACGGTATCATATCGCCGGGTTTATAGTAGCCTTCTATTATCTGTTCTTTAAGCGTATTACCCAGCCGGGCGTACAGTGGAATAAGGCTGTCAGAAGACATTGCAGCTCTCAAACTTCTCCGTTCCTTTATATTTTATTACTGCGTTTCATTACGGTCCCTGCTTCATTATAACGTCATAACGTTTTATCAGCTTACAACGCCGCAGACCAGAACGCAAGAAAAAAATGAAACCGGCAGAAGTTAG
>PDRU01000102.1 GCA_002748225.1 Spirochaetales bacterium
CGGCATTGTGAATAAAAAAGTTCAAGATGCTTTAATTAATGCGGCTCTGCTTTTGGCCGGAGTTCTGTTGTTTGCTTTGGGATTTCCCAGTTTTATTGCCGACTGGGGTCTGGCTCCTTTTGCCTGGATAAGCCTTATTCCTGTTGTTCTGCTGATACGCCGTATTCCCTGGTGGTCTTCTCCTCTGTGGGGTGCCGTGTACGGTTACGCGGCTTATACACTGTTTAACTTCTGGCTTGCCACTTTTAATCCCGTCGGCTTTGTTCTGGTACCGGGCATTTATGCCGTCTGGTTTTTCATGCTGTTTCCCCTGCTGTTTCTGGCTGACCGGGCATTTCCCCGTTATGGCTGGGCGGCTCAGCTTATGGTCTGGCTTGCTTTTGAGGTAATGCGTACCAAGGGCTTTCTTGGATATTCCTACGGGATTATCGGATACAGTCAGTACGGCTGGCGGAGTTTGATCGCCATTGCGGATATTTTCGGCGTACTTGGGGTGAGTCTTCTTGTGGCCTGGCCGTCTTTTATGATTGGAGGCTGGCTTCTGGAGCGGAATCTGTTTCCGTGGAAGCATGGTGAAAAGAGTGCCGTTCAGAATATGCCCGGCAGACTCTTTCCCCGGCGCTGGGCTGTTCCGGCCGGAATTTGGGCTGTACTGATGCTGGCGGCTAACATTTACGGTGTGGTTTCCAAAGTGGATTATTCCGATTCTCCAACCTGGCGCCCGGCTCTTATTCAGCATAATGTCAACACGTGGCTGTCGGGAATGGATGCCTGGGAAACGGCTCTGGATTCTTTGCTCGAAGAAAGTCAGGCGGCCTTAAACGATAAGGACGGGAAACCTGATGCCATTATATGGTCTGAAACGGCCTTTGTTCCCGCCATTGAATGGCATCTGAAATACCGCAGGGAACGGGCAAAGGTGAATTTAATTCACCGCTTTCAGGATTTTGCTGAAAACCTTGATATTCCGCTTATTATGGGAAACAACGACGCGGTTATGGATGCCGGCAAGCGCCGGGAGTACAATGCCGTACTGCTGTTTGACGGAAAAGATATAGTGGATAAATACCGGAAGCTGCACCTTGTGCCTTTTGGCGAGCATTTTCCGTATGCCGACATATTTCCCCGTTTAATGAAATATATCCAGTCGCAGGGTACACCGCTCTATCACAAGGGTACGGAATACCGGGTGTTCAATCTGCCGGAAACGGGCAGCGGCCCGCAAGGCCGCGGTCCCAAAGTCAGTCCGCTTATCTGTTTTGAAGATACATTCGGATATCTGGCCCGTAACTTTATACGGGAGGGCGCCGAGGTTCTGGTGAATGTTTCCAACGATTCCTGGAGTCCCGAACCGGCCTGTTCCATTCAGCATCAGAATATGGCCGTTTTCCGGGCAGTGGAAAACCGCCGCAGTATGGTGCGGGCCACAACCGCCGGACTGACATGCGTTATTGATCCCAACGGCAGAACACTGGCCCGGCTGGAACCCTTTACCAAAGGGTATCTTATTGCGGAGGTGCCTGTGTACAGCGGCAGGCAGACATTGTACAACCGTTATGGAGACTGGTTTGAAAAGGTTCTTGTTCTTCTGGGGCTGGTTACAGTTTTGGGAGGCGCCGTGCTGCTGCTTATGCGCCGGACGAAGAATAATTAAGAGGAGAAAATATGAAAAATAAGGATATGAGTAAAGAGATCGACAGAGTTATAGAATTTCTGGATGAAATTAATACGGTTCCCCGGCAGTCCCGGCATATGGAGCAGATTCAGCCCTGGCTGATTGAATGGGGTAAATCTCACGGGCTGGAAGTAGAAACCGATGAAGTACGGAATGTTCTCTACAGGGTACCTGCTACACCGGGTTATGAAAACGCGCCAATTCTTATTCTGCAGGGACACATGGACATGGTTTGCGAGAAACGCCCGGAGGTGGAACACAATTTTCAGAAGGATCCTGTTATTTCCTGGCGGGACGGCGACTGGCTGAAGGCAAAGGGAACCACACTGGGCGCTGATAACGGTGTGGCGCTGGCCATGTTTTTTGATCTTCTTACCGACCCGGAAGCCGAGCATCCGCCTCTGGAAGTATTGATGACAACAGACGAGGAAACCGGTTTAACGGGCGCTCTGAACCTTCAGCCGGGTTTTCTGAAAGGTAAAATTCTTCTGAATCTGGATTCGGAAGATGAAGGAAGGTTTACCCTGGGCTGCGCGGGCGGACGGGATACCGATCTGTTCCTGCCTGTGGAAAAAGAAACGCTGCCGGCGGGCTTTAAGGTGTTTGAACTGAAGGTTGGCGGTTTGGCCGGAGGTCATTCGGGTGTGGACATTCATACCGGAAGGGCCAATGCCAATGTGCTGCTGGTGCGGATTCTGCGGGAAGCTGTGGATTCTTTTGAAGGAGCACGCACTGGAGGCCTGAAGGGCGGCAGGGCACATAATGCCATTCCCCGGGAGGCTGTCGGTCTGCTGGCCGTAAAGGAAGAGTATTGCGGCGCTCTGGAAGATTTTGCGGCCCGGGCGCAGAAAATCCTGAAAGATGAATATACACCAATAGAACCCAATCTGTTTGTTTCAGTTACACCGCTGGAGCCGGCTGCCTGTGCCGGAGAGCTGTTTAGTGCCGAGTGTTCTTCACGGATTCTGGACGCGCTTCGGCTTATTCCCCACGGCGTTAAGGCCATGTCCACCCGGGTGGAGGGCATGGTGGATACCAGTATGAATTTTGCCGCCCTTGCCACGGAAGAAAATGAA
>PDRU01000100.1 GCA_002748225.1 Spirochaetales bacterium
GCCTTAAAGATGCTCGTCAAAGAATAACCAAACCGTTAGTATGAAGTATGTTTATATATAGTCTGCCCCTTGACCGTATTTTCCGGACAGCTCTGATTATTCAGTTTGCTTTGTCAGTTCCAACCTTTCTGGCGCTTCTTTTTATTCGTGCTCCTTACGGCAAATTCAGCCGTGAAGGCTGGGGAGCGCGCATGAATTCACTTCTGGCCTGGGTTATTATGGAGCTGCCGGCTGTTGTCTTTCCCGTTCTTATGGCCCTGCTGTTTCGGGATACCATAGGATTCGGCTGGATCTTTCTGGCCATCTGGGAGTTCCACTACCTGTATCGAACCATTTGGTTTCCTCTGCGGATGAGTCATAACAGCCGCAAGTCTTTTCCTGTTTCCATGGTGTCCATGGCTTTGTTTTTTCATATCATAAACTGTCTGGTGAATTTTGTTTTTCTGTTTTATCTGAGACCGGTTACCACACCTTTCTGGTTTACCGATATTCGTTTTCTGCTGGGTCTGGCTGTTTTTCTGAGCGGCTTTGCCCTTCATTTTGATTCAGACCGCCGTATTCAGAAACAAAAAACCGGGCCGGGTGTGTATGTTATTCCCAAAGGCGGGTTTTTCCGCTGGGTGGCCGGTCCGAATTATCTGGGTGAAATAATTCAGTGGTTTGGCTGGGCCTTGCTCACCTGGTCTGTGGCCGGTCTGGCTTTTGCGGTATTTACCTTTGCCAACGTCTTTCCCCGCGCCCTGGCCGGATACAAATGGTATCTTTCGGAATTCGAAGACTGCCCGGAAAACTGGAAGGCTGTTATTCCCGGCATTATCTGAGAGTTTTTTTCGGGGGATTTTCAAAGCCGGCAGAAAAATGCGCGTCTGCTATTCTTCCGGCTTTTTCCAGCAGCCCAGTATTTCTCCCCACCAAATCTGATGAAAATTTCCTTCCGGATAGCTCTGTTCACGAATAACACCGTCAATCTCTGCGTCCAGGACATGGTTGACATGAAGAGGGCGGCATTCGTAGTGAATGGGAAATTCTTTTACATAGGGAATACTGTTAATAATTCCCTTTTGAGCCGTTAAACCGGTTGCCTTATACTTATCCCCGTCTCTGCCGGAGTTCGTGCCGCACCAGGCCACCGCCCTGGCATGAGCGGAACTTGTGTCAGGAACGCATACGGAAAAATTCCCGTTCTTCCTCAGCAGTTCAAACGAGAAACGTGAAGGTCTTACCAGAACCGTAAAGACCGGCCTTTTCCAGACAATGCCAACCGTGCCCCATCCAATAGTCATTAAATTGCCCTGCTGGCCGCTGCTTAGAAGCAGACCCGGTTTCTGGAGCCGTTCCATTATTTCCGGAAGATATTCAAAAGGATCAATAGGTATTCTGTCCATTTCCATATTATGAACCGTCCCTGCGTATTGCTCCAGTCTTTTCCGCGCGATATTATGCATTTTTACGGAGGATGTAATGGATCTTGTCTGTTTTGATCTTGAAGGTGTTCTGGTGCCGGAAATCTGGATAGCCGTAGCCGAAAAAACAGGTCTGGAAGAGTTGCGTCTAACCACCCGTGACATCAGCAACTATCATGAATTGATGCGGCACCGTCTTGGAATTCTGGATCGGGAGGGCTTAACGCTTCAGAATATTCAGGATGTTATTGAAACACTTGAACCGCTGGAAGGCGCTCTGGAATTTACCCGTACTATCCGCAGCCGCACTCAAATGGTTATTCTTTCCGATACATTTGAGCAGTTTGCCTTTCCGCTTATGCGCAAGCTTGAAATGCCGACACTGTTCTGCAACACCCTTCAAACCGAGCCTTCCGGCCGTATAAGCGGCTATCGTTTACGTCAGGAAGATGGAAAACGCCGGGCTGTGGAGGCCTTCCTCGCAATGGGAATGCGTGTTTTTGCCGCCGGAGATTCGTATAACGATGTATCCATGCTGAAGGCGGCTCATAAGGGTATGTTCTTCCGGGCGCCGGAATCCATCCGGACAGAATTCCCCGGCATAGCTTCAGCCGAGTTATTCCCGGAGCTTCAGAAAGAAATAATGCAAGATAACTGGTTACTCCGAATTTGCGTGCTTTTAGTACGCTTTCCTTGCGGGAAACGCCTGTCAGAATAATAGTGGGAATTTCCATGTTCTGACCTTCCAGCATCTGAAGCACCGCAAATCCGTTCATTTTCGGCATAATCAAATCAAGAAAAAGCAGATCAAAGGTTTCGCCTCTCTCCAGCGCTTCCATAAAATCGGCACCGTTGGCAAAAAGACTGGTTTTGCATCCGGAAGATTCAAAGGTTTTCTCAATAGCTTTGCGGACAATCAAGTCGTCATCGGCAACGGCAATCTTTATGCCGCCCCCAAAGGCCGACATGGCGTCGGACTGTTCTTTTTTAAAGTTCAGTTGAAATGTTTCCTTCTGTATTTCCTGTTTTGATGAAAAGAAGCGCTGCTGAACATTGTCCTGTTCGGCTGTAAGAGATTCCATGCCCTCAATACCCAGAAGACCTTCCATGGCTTCTTCCAGTGTTTTTACAACAGCAACACGCGAAAAGGAAACATGATTACTCAGATAGCTGTGAATGTCCGGTGAAACAGTCAAAACCCTTAAGCGCTCCAGGGACGTAAACTCCAGCATTTCTTCCAGCAGAATATCCAGTTTTTTCCGATCTTCTTTTCTGAAATTAATATCGGTCAGCAGAACAAGAATACGCGGATCCTGTACCGCGTTAATACGGATCAGCTCCACAATTTTATAGCGCAGAAGGTTAATTTTTTCGCGGTTAAACCCCTGGGCAATCTCAACAAACATAATCTGATCGTTAAGATGCGCGTCCAGAAGACAGGGTGTGGGATCCATCTGAATGGTAACATGCAGCATTTCAGTAATGGCATCCAGCAGTGCATCAATGCGTACGGGCTTGCTCAGCAGTTTTCGAACCCCCATCTGGGCCAGTTTAACTACCTGCTGTTTTTCCAGATGAACAATGAGCATTATAATGGGAATGTCGGGCAGATTCGGATCGGCCTGCATATCCCTCAGAATATCCATGGAACTTTTCCGGCTCAGCGAAGAATCCATAATAATCAGATCGGGTTTGTTCTGCCGAATCTTCATCCAGCCGTCCAGACCGTTGATCCCTATTTGGACATTAAATCCGTATTCGCCCAGCTGTTTGCCCAGGAAATCTCTCAACAGTGAGGACTCGTTGATGACCAGCAGGTTTTTCATGGGTTCATATTATACGGTTAAAGGACAGTTGTGGGCAGATTAATATCCATTTATCAGACTTTTTTCTGCATTCATTTTGCCGTTTGCCGTCTATCCGGGTATGGTCATGATAAGGCATAATAAGCAGATGATAACCAATACCCTGCTGGATTTTGAAGGAGCAGTTCACGCGCTGACAGTGGAACGCGCGGCCTTTGTCCGTCATTTTCCGGGATGGAAAGAAGCTCAAAGGGTGCTGGTTGGACGTTACAGCTGGAATTCCGAAGGCCTCATGAGTTCCGCCGAGGAGGATGGAGAGCTCCGTGTATACGCTTACGATGAAAGCGGAAATCAGGCGGCCTGCTACAGACTGGATGCGCGGGGAAAGGAGCTCGGCAGGGAAATCTGGGAACGTAATGCCGGGAGTCTTCCCGTCCGCCGGATTGTAAAAACAACAAACCCTTTATCGGAGGAAATCTGGGTATATGAGCACAGTGACAACGGGCGTATCTGTGCTGAAAAGAAGGGTAAACATGTGCGGGTGGAAAAGCGGAACGCCGAAGGTCTGCTGGAACAGGAATATCTTTACGACGGGGAAAAACCGGATCTTGTAACCGATTATACCTACAACAATGCCGGCCGGCCCTTATCGGTAACAGTGCGTGATGTGTCCGGGAAGGTGCACCGTCAGAGCCTGATGGAGTGGGACAATGACGGCCGGCTGAAGGCGGAAACCCGCCGGGATGGTTCAGGCCGTCTGCTTCTGGATGAAGTTTATGCCTATGGTGCTTCTCACGGCAAAAACTGGCTGGAGCGTGTAACCTGGGTCAGAACAGGTCTGCGCTCAGGCAAACGGCATCCCAGTGAAGTTTATTACCGTTCTTTTACTCTGGCCGCATCTGAAAGCGGGAGTGCCGTTAACGGTGCCGTTAACAGTTCTGATGAAACACTGGCCTTTGCCAATGGACTCTATCAGGGGGCTGTTGTGAACGGAAAACCGGAAGGCGCGGGGGTATTTATCTACAACAATGAAAGCCGCTATGAGGGAGAATTCCGTAACGGGGTATTGCATGGAAAAGGAACTTTAACCTGGAGTGACGGCCGGCGCATGGAAGGTGTTTTTAAGGAAGGCACGCTGGAAGGCCGGGGCAGCTGCTCCTGGAGCGACGGAAGCCGTTATACCGGGGAATTCCGTGAAGGACTGATGCATGGCCCGGGAGAGTTTGTCTGGGCCGACGGCACCCGTTTTACCGGGCTTTTTGAACAGGGGCGCCGGACAGAACAGGGGGTATGGGAGAAACCGCAGTGAAATATAAATGTCTTATTCTGGATCATGACGATACGGCTGTAGACAGTACAGCATCCATTCATTATCCGGCGCATCTGGAAATGATGCGGCGTCTCCGTCCCGGAGAACCGCACATCGATCTGGAAACCTGGTTCCGAAAGAATTTCGATCCTGGAATTATGGGTTATTTGAAAGACGAAATAGGACTGAGTTTGGAAGAAATGGACATAGAGTACCGTATCTGGCAGGAATTCAATGAAAACCGCAACCCGCCTTTTTATGAAGGACTGCCCCGCCTGCTGGAGGATTTTATCCAAAGCGGCGGAATTCTGGCGGTGGTTTCCCATTCCATGGATAAGCATATTCAGCGCCATTATCGGGCGGGTGCTCCAGGAGTGACGCCTCATTATATTTTTGGATGGACTGATGACGAAAATTTTCGGAAACCCTCGCCCTGGCCGGTTTATCAAATTTTGAAAGGTACCGGTTTGGCTCCCGAAGAAGTTCTGGTTGTAGACGATTTAAAACCCGGAGTGGAAATGGCTCATGCTGCCGGAGTGCCTGTGGCCGCGGCCGGCTGGGGGCACAAGGTACCGGAAATACAGCAGCAGATGAGCCGGCTCTGTCATTACTGGCTGAAGGACATCGACGCGCTCAGGAACCTGTTGCTAAACGGCCGGGGGTAATGCTAAAAAAGCATGAGAGGTATAATATGTTTGAATCCATACAATGGCTGGAAAAAGAAGGCCGGGGAAATCCGGCCGGCCTGACACTCCTGACACTTTCAACCTGCGGTTTCTGCAAGAGTGCCCGGAGATATCTGGAAGAGCGGGGACTGGCTTTCCGCTATCTGGAGCTGAATACAATCAGCCCGGAAGACAAGACGGCTATTAAAGAAGAATTCCGTGCCAAATTTGAACGCCGTCCCTCCTTTCCTACGTTGATTATTGAGGAAAACCGTTTTCTTGTAGGATTCAACAAGGAACAGTGGGATGAGGAAATCTTTCCCGATAACGCATGAACAGAGAACTGAAGTTCGCGCAAAGTGTCAGCCGGAAATATCAGTGGGCACTCAATCCGGAACCGGAATTTCTGGAGACAGTTCTTAACGGACTGAGCAGCAACCGTGAAATTTACGGTTACTACCTGTGCCCCTGCCGGGAAGGCTGGGGCATACGGGATAAAGACCGGGATATTATTTGTCCCTGTAAGTATGCTTCGCCGGATATAGAAGAATTTGGTCATTGTTTCTGCGGCTTGTTTTTTTCCGAGGCCGCCGCTTCCGGAAACTTGCCCATTAACGGCATACCCGACAGACGGGACGACAGCTTATACCCATAAATCTATTAATAATAGTAATTGTTATTATTATTGACTTATGACGGTGAATTCTCTACACTGTTTTCCAAGGAGTTTATAGATGGAAAACACAGATGTTCAGGCTGCCGTTCCGATGCCCCGTATTGGAGATAAAGCACCGGAATTCAAAGCAGTTACAACACAGGGCGAAATTCGGTTTCCCGGAGATTATTCCGGAAGCTGGGTTATTCTGTTCAGCCATCCGGCTGACTTTACACCGGTATGCACCACGGAATTTGTTACGTTTGCTTCTCAGGAAGAAAAATTTGCCCAGGCCGGCTGCAAGCTGGTTGGTCTGTCTGTTGACGGGCTTTACAGTCATATTGCCTGGCTGCGGACCGTTCAGGAAAAAATTGAGTACCGGGGAATGAAAAATGTGGAAGTTAAATTCCCTCTCATAGAAGATATTACCATGGAAGTGGCCAGAAAGTACGGCATGATCCAGCCGGGAGAAGATTCCACCAAGGCAGTACGCGCTGTGTTCTTTATAGATCCCAAAGGCATTATCCGATCCATTATTTACTATCCCTTGAGCCTTGGCCGTAATTTCGATGAAATTTACCGCGCTCTTATCGCCATGAAAACGGCAGACGCCTTTGATGTTGCCACACCGGCCGACTGGCGCCCCGGAGATGATGTTATAATTGGGCCGGCCGGTTCCTGCGGAACAGCCAAAGACAGAATGGAGGGCCGGGAGGACATGCACTGCCAGGACTGGTTCTTCTGTCATAAATCCATATCAGAAGAAGATGTTTTGAAAGCTGTTCTGAAGAAATAATTAAGTTCTTCAGTTTCTTTTGCCGCAAAAATGCCCTTCCCGGTTTTTCGGGGAGGCTTAACAGGGCCTGAAAAAACTGTGTTTAGAGGAAAATTGGCCGAAAAACCGGCTTTTTCATCCTTATCGGCAATGTTAATGCTGGACAATCGTTCATTGAGGCACTAGTGTTGAATAAACCGTAAGACCGGTAGCGTTCATTCCGGCCGTTGTATTGTGAATTGAATCAACAGCTATAAAGAACAATACTCCTTACGAGTTCAATGCAGTCTAGGAGTATGAAATGCCCAAGAAAATCTACGTCGGGAACTTGAGTTATTCAGTTGACGATCAGGAACTTGAAAATCTGTTCAGCAGTCATGGTACGGTGGTCAGTGCCAAGGTTATTGTAGACCGTTATGATAATCGTTCCAAAGGATTCGGTTTTGTTGAAATGGAAGACGAAGCTGCTGCCGATGCGGCTATTGAAGCGCTCAATGGCAACGACCATATGGGCAGGGAGCTGAAAGTCAGCGAAGCCCGGGAAAGGAGAGACTCCCGTCCCCGCAGGGATTACTGAGCTGGAAACAATTCAAAGGGCTGTTGCGAAAATCTGAAGAGATTAAAGCAGCAGCCTTTTTTTTGCCTGCTGGAAAATCGGGCAGCTGCTGCAGACTACTGCAGAATATTCAGAATATCCGCTTCTTTTTGAATGGTAACGGGAAAATCTTCCACTTCCAGTCTGGTTACTTCGCCGTCCAGCTGTATCAGCACAGGGCCCTGATGATGCAGAGTAATTTTGTCTGTTTTGTAAAGTTTGGCAAATGGAACTCCCCGGTGCGCACCGCGGTAAAAGAGCGGTTTTAACCGGAGTTTCTCCAGCAGGCTCAGAGGGTCTATTAAGAGATAATTTTCATCTCCCGGCAGTACTTTCATTCCTCCGCCGTAGCGGGTAGGGCCCTTCCGTCCAAAGACATTTAATAAAAACCGCCCTTCACGGTTTACAATACCCTCTTCGGTATAGATATCTATTTTCCATTGCTGGAGCGGCCAAATCCATTCATACATTAAAACCGCTACATTGGCAAAAATTTTATAAATAACAGTTGGACCGGCCAGTTTTTTCATTTTGTTTGTCAGAAGGCAGACATAGGCGTCCAGGCCGAAACTGGCCACATTAAACGCGTAATGGAGCTTATTGCGGGCTGTCTGTATTGTAATAATGGAATCCTTGTGGAAACCTGACGCGTTGCAGAGAATGGCCAGAGCTTCTTCCACACTGGCCGCATCGGCGTTATCGTTCCCGGTGCCCATGGGAAGACGGAAAAGACAGATGTCTTTCATAATATCGGGAACGTCCCTGAGAAGAGCGCCGAGAATATCGTTATAAAAACCGTCTCCGCCTGCAAGTATCAGCACCCGGTGTCCCGGTTTGGGAGATGCGGCCAGGCTGCCGACCAGTTCAACGGCTTTTTCTCCGGCATGAGAGCTGCTGCGGGTTTCGTGAAAGCGTATTTCCAGCCCGGGACGGGGTGTCTGCGCGGACGAGCGGGCAGCAGCCAAGCGGTGCAGGTGGCGCATCATCTTGTTGTGTGCCAGTCCGGTTTTTAATAGACCTGAAGCCGGGTTTATAAGAACCTCTACAATAGCGCCTTCGTCAATAAACAAACGGGAGCCGTGCAGAAGTCTGCGGATAATGTCTACAAAACTGCGGATGTGACGGCTCGATACCTTATCCTTACTGGTTTCCTCTTGCATGGGAAGAAATTATTAGACAAAGTCTGGTTATCTGTCAAGGAAAACCCCTGTTTTCCTGTTTGCTGCTGATGCTTTCTTGCCCGGGATCGAAAAAAACATATAATCATGTTTACATGACACTGACCCTTGAAAAACTGGAACAAATCTATAAAACCTGGAACAGGCCGGAGTACATTCCGCCCGATCCGCTCGAAACGCTTGCTCCGTATACCGCTCTTGCCGACAGGGAAGTTGCAGCGCTGCTTGCGGCTTCTCTGGCCTATGGACGGGTTAATGCCCTGCTGGTGCCCCTGCGCAGAGTTTTGAAAAAAACGGGCTCCTCTCCGCGCGGATATGTGCTGAAGAATTCTGAAACTGAAATCTGCCGGGATCTGAGCGGTATTGTCTACCGCTTTGCCCGTCCGGAACATCTGGCGGCCCTCCTTGCCGGTATCGGCCGGGTAATAAAAGAGTACGGCAGCCTGGAAGAGGCCTTTCTGACGGGGTATCAGAACCGCGCGGATGAGCTTTTGGAAGAAAACTGTATTCTGTGCGGACTCAGCGCGCTGACATCGGCTCTCCGAGAGGGGGCTTCGGAAAGCCCCGGGCATCTTCTGAGTCAGCCTTCAGGGGGCAGCGCGTGCAAACGGCTCTTTCTCTTTCTCCGCTGGATGGTCCGCCGCGATAATGTGGATCCGGGCGGATGGAATTCGGTGGATCCGGCTCATCTGCTGCCGCCTCTGGATACCTGGACCTACCGCATTGCGCTGCGGGCCGGCTGGACACAGCGCAGAAGCGCGGACCTGAAGACCGTACTGGAAACAGGGGCGGCCCTGAGGAAATTGAATCCCCGCGACCCGGTCCGTTACGATTTTGCCCTGAGCCGCTTCGGCATTCGTTCGGGACTCACTCTGGAGAATCTTTTTGAGCCGGATATTTGAGCCGGGAAGAAAATTGTCACAAAATTGAAAGTATAGTATTCTTACCGCGAGTTTATTGAATAAGGGGAAATTAAAATGGCGAACCTGAAAACCACTTACATGGGAATTGAACTGAAGAATCCTGTTATTGCCGGAGCTTCAGAGCTGACATCGAACATTAATTCCATCCAGAAAATTAACGAGGAAAACGCCGGCGCTCTGGTTATAAAAAGTCTGTTTGAAGAACAGATACAGCTGGAAATAGCCCGTTTTGAATCGGAACAGAATCAGTACGATAATATGGGTGCTGAAATGGGCGATTTGTTTCCCAACATGGAACATGCCGGTCCCGAAGAGCATTTAATGTGGATCCGCAAGGGAAAAGAAGCTTCCAGCATTCCTGTTATAGCAAGTTTGAATGCCGTTAACAGGGAAACATGGATTGACTGGGCCAAAAGAATAGAGGAAACCGGAGTAGACGGCCTGGAGCTGAATTTCTTTGCCAATCCGGAATTGCAGGCCGAAGACGGGGCCGCAATAGAAAAAGATCAGATTGCCGTTATGAAAGAAGTGGTAAAGAGTGTAAAAATTCCCGTTTCTGTCAAAATGAGCCCGTTTTACACATCGCCGGTGAAAGTTGCGAAAAGCTTTGCCGATGCCGGTGCCAAAGCGCTTGTTCTGTTTAACAAATTTTTCCAGCCGGACATGGATCCTGACACAGAAAAACATCTTATTCCCCTGACTCTCAGCACCACTGAGCACTCCCTTCTGCCCCTGCGTTATGCCGGTCTGCTTTACGGAGAAACCTCTGCCGACATCTGTGCTTCCAGCGGAATAATGGAAGGGAAAGATGCTGTTAAAATGCTCCTTGCCGGCGCGGACACTGTACAGGTAGTCAGCACGCTCTACCGAAACAAAATTGCACAGCTGGGCAAGATCGTTAAGGACATTGAAGCCTGGATGGATGAAAAAGGCTACGCTTCGCTGAATGATTTCCGGGGTAAGCTGAGCCGGAAAAACACTCCCGACCCCTGGACCTATAAACGGGCACAGTACGCCAAACTTCTGATGAAGCCGGATCCGCTGAGCATTATCAGATAGTTATTTGTTTCAGAGCAGAAAGGGGGAGTTTACATTCCCTCTTCTGCCCACAGATTCCAGCCTTTTTCCGTTAAGCCCAGTTCTTTAAGCAAATTGGAATGAAAGTTGGGCGCCTTCAGCAGCTTTTCAGGGTTTTCTACAAAGTCTTTAAGAATCTTGGTTGCGCGGGCCGCGTAAATTCCGTCCACAATTCTGTCATCAAAGGTATAGTTGCAGGTAAGCACATGGCGTTCGCTTATCTGATTATCTTCCGTAATATATTTCTCTTTTTCCACTTTACCGATCGCCACAAACATTCCCACATTTCCAATTTCGTAGTTGTGGTGAATTGGTGCGTTCACATTCAAAGAACCCGCGTCGGTCAGGAACATGGTGCAGTAAAAAGGCAGCATACGCAGAATGCCCGGTCCGGCCCAGTTATGCTTGTCCAGGAATTTTATAGACCATACAACAACACGGAGCATCCAGACGGGCAGCTTGTCAAAAGCGTCCACATCTCCGGCATTCTTGTTCCCTTCATCGCTCTTTGCCTGGTTCACAAAGAAAGAGTAACGCTTGTTCACTGTTTCGAGAGTATCATCCGGCCGGAATGGCATGGTAACGGTTACTTCCGTTCCGTTATCGGTGAGGGTTTTCTTGGAGACAAACGAGAACGAAATATTGTTTCTTTTGTAATAGCGGAAGTTGGAGATAAAGCGGTTCAGATGCGGCCGGAGTACTACCACACGTACCAGCGCCAGCAACATAATCTGTATAACAGTGAGTTTCCGGCGTTCTTCCGGAATGTCCTTGTTCCACTCCTCAATGAATTTAATAGTTTTATCCATGACAAAAGTCTGCTGCATATACACAGAAGACTCTGTCCGGGTCTGCATCATTAAAGGGGTCATTTTTGTAAAGCCGGGAACACGCACAGGTTCTCCGTCGGGTCGTTTATTTATCAGCATAGCGGCAATAATATATCAAAGTTGTATTGTATGGATAGACTGAAGGCTTCTAGGCGTTATAGGTGCTCGCGCTCACATTGC
This sequence comes from Spirochaetales bacterium, assembly GCA_002748225.1. Taxonomy (GTDB): domain Bacteria; phylum Spirochaetota; class Spirochaetia; order DSM-2461; family DSM-2461; genus UBA2779. The sequence goes on from PDRU01000100.1 coordinate 11,396, forward strand.
CGCCGCTGCCGGTCCAGTCCGTGTGGAAAAATTTTCCGCGGGGAGCATCCAGCCGTTCATAGGTATGGGCGCCGAAATAGTCGCGCTGGGCCTGAAGCAGATTGGCCGGCAGCCTTTCCGAGCGGTAGCCGTCGTAGAATGCCAGAGCCGCCGACATGGCCGGAAGGGGAACACCCAGCTCCACAGCCCGTATAATTACCCGGCGCCATCCGGCCTGAGCCTGTTCCACCGTCTTTCGGAAATAATCGGCCAGAAGCAGGTTGTGCAGATCCGGCTGCGCGTCAAAGGCCTTCTTGATTTCACCCAGAAAAACTGACCGGATAATACAGCCGCCGCGCCACATCAGCGCAATGTCGCCGTAGTTCAGCTTCCAGCCGTATTCTCCGGCTGCTTCGCGCATCAGCATATAGCCCTGGGCGTAGCTGATAATCTTGCTGGCCAGAAGAGCCTGCTCCAGATCGTCAATAAAGGCCGCCTGTTCCGGTGAAAGCGGCGCGGTCTGGTCATTTGCCGCAGACTTCCGGGCCGCTTTATCTCCGGCCGCAGCTGCCCCTTCCGGTCCATTCAATACCTTCGAAGCCGCAACCCTCTCTTCTTTCAGGGCGCTCAGGCAGCGGGCAAAAACCGCTTCGCCGATCAGAGTAACCGGCACACCCAGATTCAGAGCGCTTACCCCCGTCCATTTTCCGGTGCCTTTCTGTCCGGCCGTATCCAGAATTTTCTCAACAAGAGCCTGTCCGTCTTCATCCTGGAAGTTCAGAATATCGCGGGTAATCTCAATCAGATAGGAATCCAGAACACCCTTGTTCCAGCGGGCAAAAACATCGTGCATCTGATGCGCGTTCATACCCAGTCCCTGTTTCATCAGCTGGTAAGCTTCGGTAATAAGCTGCATATCGCCGTACTCAATACCGTTATGCACCATCTTTACATAGTGGCCGGCACCGCCTTCACCCACCCAGTCACAGCATACCTCTCCGTTGTCCGTGCGGGCGGCAATACCCTGCAGAACCGGTTTAACCAGAGGCCAGGCTTCACTGTCGCCGCCGGGCATAATGGACGGCCCCGTGCGCGCGCCTTCCTCGCCTCCCGACACACCGGCTCCAATAAAACGCAGACCGGCTTTTTTGAGCTCTTCGCAGCGCCGGACAGTATCAGGAAAATGGGAATTCCCCCCATCAATAATAACATCGCCCTTATCCAGAAGCGGCAGCAGTTTTTCAATCCACGCATCCACCACATCTCCGGCCTTCACCATCAGCATAATTTTACGGGGAGCCGCCAGCATACCCACAAACTCTTCCAGCGACCGGGCTCCCTCAATAGTTTTCCTGTCTTTTGCCGGTCCGGCCAGAAAGTCGTCAGTTTTCTGCTGCGTACGGTTATACACCGCCACCGAAAACCCCTTGTCGTTCATGTTCAGCACCAGATTCTGGCCCATAACGGCCAGTCCTATTAAACCAATATCCGCGTTATTCATACGTTTCTTCTCCTCTTCTTATTTTGCAGGGGGGAAAGCCCCCCCGCTTCAGAGCCGCCCGGCCTCCGGCCGGGTCCAGGCACTTTCCGCCGGCTTGCTCACGCTCCGCCGGCCCGTGCCCCGTCTCTTCCGCTGCCCCCCTGTTTAAAGCGGCTTTCATGGGCCCACAGCCCCAGAGCCGGGTTGGAGACAAAGAAAAACTCTTCTCCGTTTACACTGTTCCATCCGGTCTGCCGCTTCTCCGGAGTATAAAGCCTTTGCAGTTTTTTGACATCAGCCCATTGAAAGCCCGCCGCCTCAATTTCCTTTCGGCTCAGTTTCCCCGGAGCGCAGGTAATGGAAAAACGTCCTTCGGAAGAACCGTGAATCAGATGGGCCGCCGCGCTCAGATTGGCGCCCAGATCGGCATTCTGCTGCACCGCTTCCAGCACGGCCGGCGTGCCCCGGTAGCCGTACCTGCGTATCAGCGTGTCTATTTGACGGTCTTCGCCGAATTCCTTTATGCCCGGCGCCAGAACAATCAGCTCCCCTCCGTCCGCCATGGCCATGCGGGTGCGGTAAACAGCCTTGTTCCCCAGCCAGGTAGAGCGGAATTCCTGCGGGTTCAGGTACACCACGCATTTTTTCAGGGGTTTTTCCACCATGGTTAAATTCACCCGGCGGGCCAGAACCGCGGCTTTTTCAAAGCATTCCCGTCCGTCTCCAATAAACAGTCCGCGGACCGCCGGTTTGCCCTGCCAGTCAGGACTGACCACCGTCAGCACATACAGAATGGGCAGATGGCCGGCAAAATGTTCCCGGGCGTAATCCAGTACCGCGCGCACCGGTGTATCTGTCCGGCCCATAATGCGTTCCATACCGTACACCGCGCCCAGAAAATGGCTTTTATGAATGCCCTCACTGCCGCCGGTTCCTACAAAGATGTTCTTGGAGTGATTGGCCATGCCGACAACTTCGTGAGGTACCACCTGGCCCAGGGAGAGAATAAGGTCGAAGCCGCCGTCTGTCAGAAGCCGGTTAACCTGGGCCGGCCAGGAGTAATTCAGGCGGCCTTCGGACACCATGGAAACATACGAGGCGGGAACTTCGCCCAGGGTGGTTAAGCTGCTGCGCCAGCGGTGTTCCCGGAAAAGGGAATGGGGTATACCGGGAAACATGGTGTTCAGTTCGCCGGCCGTCATGGGGGCGTGGGTTCCCAGGGCCGGCATAATATCCGTCAGCGCCGGGCCGTAAAAGTCCCGGGCAAAGCAGGTTAGAATGCCTGCATGCGAGTGATAACGGGTAATATCGGGCGGCAGTGCCAGAACCTTCCTTTTTTTTCCCAGCCTCTGGAGTGTCTCGGTGAGGGCCCGGCGTAAATCTTCTTCGGTCAGAACCAGCTGTTCTCCGCCTTTTTCACAGTAGAGCATGGCGGTTTTCTCCTTCTACGCGCCTGCCCAGGGCGGATTTTCGGGAAGCGCGGCATCAAATGCCGCCAGAAGATCCTGCTGGTAAGAACCGGCATAGGTACCGCGGAAAAATCTTTCCAGAGCCTCGTCCCTGAAGCAGTTCCAGCTTTCCTCTTCCCGCCCGGGAATAATGGGGTAAAAGAGCGCGCCGGCGGCCCGGGCTGCCTTCAGGTCGCCTGGGGCATCGCCGATCATCAGAATGCGTTCCGGCGCGTACTTCCCCTCAGCGGCAAGCTGGAGATGTTCCGTTTTTGTTCCCCGTTCCTGTCCTGCAATAACACGTACAAAAGGTGTCAGGCCGTTTTCTCCCCATTCCCGTTCCAGAGCGGCGGCGGGGGTCTGGCTGACAACCATCAGGTCGGCCTGTTTCTGCGCCCGGGGAAGAATTTCCTTTACCTGCGGGTAAGGGGGGAGGTTGCGCACTATTTTTTTTACAGCCGCATTAACATCTTTGCTCCATGCCAGAGCCCTCTGCAGCTGCGGGTGCGCGTTTACCTGAAGTTCGGCGTTCAGAGTGTCCTGGCTGAGACGCTTTTCGCGCTCTGTCCATGCCAGCAGTTCGTCTACCGGAGGCGGGGTAATGCCGCGGGATGTCAGTTCCGGCCGGCTGCTTAACAGTTTTATGGCCCGTATAAGAGCCGGGAAGCGGTTAATTCCCCGGGTTTTGGAGTAGAGATTCACGAATTCCCAGGTTTCCCGCGCGGCTCCGGCGGCACCCTGCAGGGCGTAGTTGTTAATAAAAGCCGGACAGAAACATTCCTTATGCTTAATACCCATGCTGTCAAACACACAGCCGTCCGAATCAAATCCTATAAAAAAATCTTTTTCGGGTTTTAAATCTTTCAGTTTCTGAGCAGGGCCCTGCATCTTTGTTTCCTTCCGTTTTGCTGTATGTACCGAAAGGTAGACCGCCGCGGTTCAAAAATCAAGTAAAATTATAAAAGGTTCAGAAGGGTAAATCTGGACGCGAAGGATAAAGAGGTGTAGTTTCAAGAACGGAGGGTGCTTCTGCGCCGCAGAAATACGTGTGTTATGCGGAAAACAGCCATAGGCGCCGGTTTGCTTTCAGGTTTACTTTTTGGAATTGCCACACCCTTAAGCAAGCTGCTGCTGCAAAATCTGAATTCATTTCAGCTGGCCGGTCTCTTGTACCTGGGGGCGGGTGCGGCCATGATCCCCTTTATTCTGAAACCGGATGCCCGTGTAACATTGCTCTTTGCCGGGAAAAATCTTATCCGCACACTGGGTATTCTTTTTTTCGGGGGACTGTCCGGCCCCCTGCTGTTAATGGCCGGTTTAAGGGCCGCCAACGCGGCATCAGTTTCCATCTGGCTGAACATGGAACTTGTGGCTACCGCCCTTCTGGGTGTTTTGTTTTTTAAGGACAGCCTTGATGTTTTTACATGGCTGGCTGTGGGGCTTACTGTCTGCGCCGGCGCCGTTACCGTTATGGGGGAAGGCGCGGGCGGGGGTATTTCCGCCCTCTTTATAACGGCAGCCTGTTTTTGCTGGGGCATGGATAACCATTTAACGGCCATTACTGACGGCGCAACGCCTCAGGCTGTTACCTTTGTCAAAGGAATAATGGCCGGACTGGTAAACTTTCTTATTGGTCTTTCCATAGCCGATACACCGGCAGTGTTCAGCCGTATTTATCCAGTACTGATAGTGGGCGGTTTTTCGTATGGACTGAGTATTGTTCTCTATGTTCTTTCCGCTCAGAATATTGGCGCGGTCAGAGGGCAGATACTCTTTTCCACAGCGCCTTTGTGGGGTGTTGTTCTTTCGTACATTATGTTCCGGGACAGCTTTGCCTGGACTCACATTATTTCACTTCTGCTTTTAACGCTGGCCGTTATTGTTATTAACACATTCACACACGGACATCCGCACCGGCACGAACAAATGGAACATGTGCATTATCACAGACATAACGACGCGCACCATAATCATGTGCATGAAGACGGATTCCACAATACCGGTAAAGGTCATTCCCATCTGCATACCCACAAGGCCTTAACGCACGAGCATCCGCATTTTCCCGATCTGCATCACAGGCACAGCCACCCGCGCCGGAAATAAACAGGCCGGCGCCCGGCCGGCCTGTAAAGTGGTTTTGTTTTACGGGCCGAAGTTTGTTGTATCCGGTAAAATTAACCTAAAGGCACCGCGAATAAATGTGTCAGGAGAAATATATTCCTCAAATTCGTACAGAAAAGATGAGGTGG
>PDRU01000103.1 GCA_002748225.1 Spirochaetales bacterium
GGTGTTACGGAAACCTCATCCACTATTGAAGAAATTATACGGACCATAAATCAGCTGAACAAAAGCATTGAAAATCAGGCAGCCAGTGTTACCCAGTCTTCTGCTTCCATAGAAGAGATGATTGCCAATATAGCATCCATTGCCAAAATGCTGGAAGACAGCAATGTTGTCGCGCAAAGCCTGAATGAAAAAACCAATATGGCCAAGGAAGGTTCCAATACTGCCAACATACAGGTTGCCCGGATTGGTGAGAAAACCACCGATCTCCTTGATGCCAGCCAGATTATTCAGAACATTGCCAGCCAGACAAACCTGCTGGCCATGAATGCCGCCATTGAAGCAGCCCATGCCGGTGACTCAGGTAAGGGCTTTGCGGTGGTAGCCGATGAAATAAGAAAGCTTGCCGAAGAAGCCGGAGAACAGGGTAAGGGAATAGCAACAAGTATTCAGGAAACCATTGACATAATAAAAACCATTACGGATACCGGTGTTGAAGCAGATACCATTTTTGGTGAAGTTCACACTCTTGTCAGGAAAACCCTGCAGCAGATAGAAAGTATTGTAGAGGCCATGCGGGAACAGGAAAAGGGCAGCCAGGAGGTGCTTGCGGTACTTAAAAATATAAACACCATAACCAGTGAAGTAAAAGACGGTTCGGGAGAAATGCTGGAAGGGGGAAAACAGGTGGCTGTGGAAATGCGCAAGCTTGATGAACTGACCCGGAGTATTACCGACAGCATGAGTGAAATGGCTGCCGGAGCCGCCCAGATTAACAATGCCGTTCAGGAAGTAAATAATTTAACCCATCAGAACCGGCAAAGCATAGAAACCCTTTCCGGAGAGGTTGGGAAATTCAAGTTATAAATTTCAGGCGTATTTTATTTTTGATTTTCTTCCGGCGGCCTCTGCCGAGGGGGCTGCCGGAGTTCTTTAATTATTACACCAGAATTGCCAGTGCATGGAAAATTGATATGCTCAGAGAAAGAATGTACAGAGCTGTTTAATAAGACGTATGCTGAAAATTCTAATCAGCTAAGCACTCTGCGCTTATATATCTTAACAGCTGAAGCAAGAATAACAATAATCAATAACAGGTACGCAAACCAGTCGCCCCATTTTGTGTATATTGTTTTATTTGTGTTAATGTTCACAGCTCCTGTTACACTGGATGCTTCGTTCACAGGGCTGAGTGATATAATTTTTCCAGCAGGGTTAACCAGTATTGAAGCCCCGTTCGTATTGGCACTTCCCACAGCTACTTTGTTTTCTACAGCTCTGAAAACAGCATCTGTTGCGTGGTAATAAGGGAAGAATCGGTTTTGATTCATGTCATCATCGGTCGGCATTAAAATTAATTCGGCACCGTCTTTTGCTAAATATCTGACAACATCTGTAAAATGAAAGTCGTAGCAGACACCCAGTCCTGCCTTTACTTTTTCAGTCTGAATGGCCCGCGACTGCCTCGGCGACGGAAAAAAGCCCGCCGAAATTTCGCTGCTGAACAAATGAGTTTTTTCTGCAAAGCCTGCAATTGTTTTATCGGGTGCAATCAGGACAGCCGTATCGTAGAGCTTCTCTTTATCCTGCTTATAGGAATCAACTACCATATACGTGCTGGACTGATGAGCTGTTGTTTTTAATTCTTCTAACATGTCATTATCATTAAAATCCAGAAACTCGTTTTCCGGCCAGACTATGAAGTCTGCAGACGGCAGGATATCTTTACTCAGCAGTAAATTCTCTTTTAAAATTCTTTGAGACAGTTTTTTGTCCTGGATATAATAACCTTCACGGCTTTCCTCTGTAATGGAATTTGCCATATCAGAGACCAGACCGATTCTGAATGTACGGCTTGCGGCTGTATCATTTTGTTTGTTCACAGTGTAATAACCTGATGATAAAACGCCTGCCACAATAAGAAGATTAACAAACAGAAGTTTGGAATTTTTTTTCTTTTCAATGATGTTCTGTATTATTTTTGCAATGGTGCTGTTGGATAAAATCATTATGAAAGTAAGACCTGTAATGCCTGTTATGCTCAGCAGCTGCAGAGATTCAGGAAAGCCCCATTGAGATTTTGGGTAGGGTATAAACCACCATTCTTTTATAAAAGGAATACTCCTCTGTGCAAATTCCAGCAGTGAATAAATAAGCGGCAGAGCGAACACTTGAAATTTCTCAGGCAGGACGGCTTCAAATTTAACACCGTTACGAATTAAACTGGAATGCCATAATGCCACAGCCGCTATTAATACATATCCCCAGATTGAAGAAAAAATATCGGTATACCAGCTGTAGCTGACGGACGTATAAATCAATCCAAAGAATAAAAGTATTAATAGAAAATTCTTCCGGCTCCTGTACATTCTCAGTGCGCTTATGGCCGGAACGAGGGCAGCAAATCCCAAAAATGGAATGTTCAAAAAGGGCGGCATGCTTATTGTCAGTAATATTGACGATAAGGCAAAAAGACCGCTGGAAATTATTTCTGATTTATGAGTTTTCATATGTATCTCTGTTTATTCGTGTTTTTCTGTTAATGCTGCCATGATAATTCTTCCAGATAAGACGCACAAGGCTTCCCGGCGGCCGCGGGCGGCGGCGGGCCCGGGCCGGTGAAATTTTCATTGACAGCGCATCGGAAGAAGTCCTATGCTGAAATGACATGGAATGAGGATGGTGTGTTGATCGTCAAAACCGGCAGAGTGTTGATCGTCAAAACCGGCAGATCGACGTTCTCCGGGTACAGACAAAAAATCTTTCCGGAGTTTCGCGCTGGAGCAAGGGCGGCTGATAATTCAGATACCGGCCTCGCAGATACGGTCAATGCTGTTTCTTTTTCCGGAACAGAACTGTTTCTGTTTTTTCCCGCCAGTTACTTAATACGGCAAATCCATGCCATAAAACTACCCTATGTAATTCAGGAGCGGTGTTATGAGTGACAAAATGCGTTTGATCCCTTTTAAGGGTCTGCTGGACAGAATTATGGACGAATGGCGCCAGAACCGTTCGGTCTTTGACATTCCCGAAACCAATTTCTACCGTAAAAACGATGAACAGATTTACGAAGTTTTCGGGCGCCGGATTTCTGTTCCGCTGGGACCGGCCGCCGGACCTCAAACGCAGATAGCGCAGAACGTTGTCAGTTCTTATCTGACAGGAAGCCGTTTTATAGAGCTCAAAACTGTACAGATAATGGATGGGCTGGAAATTGATAAGCCCTGTATTGATATGACCGACGAAGGTTTTAATACCGAGTGGTCGACGGAGCTGACTCTGGAACAGGCCTGGCAGGAGTATGCCAAGGCCTGGATACTGCTGCATTTTGTCGAGGTGCTTTTTGACCTGGGATATCCCGGTATGGAACGTTCCTTTGGTTTCAATATTTCTGTGGGTTACGATCTGAAGGGAATTCAGAACCCGCGGATGGACCAGTACATTGAGCGCATGAAAGACTCCGGTTCGGAAGGCCGTTTTCAGCAGTGGCTTGGTGAGCTGGACTCTTATATTGCGCGGCCCGGTTTTCTGAAAGGAACCGGACTGGAACACCGTCTGCCGGCACTGCGGAATCTGGCCGCGTCCATACCGTCTCAAATTGCCGCGAATGTTTCGCTTTCCACTATGCACGGCTGTCCGCCGACGGAAATTGAATCGATCTGCCGCTACATGCTGGACAACAAGAAACTTGATACCTATGTAAAACTGAACCCCACGCTGCTGGGCTACGATATTGTGCGTTCCATTCTGGACGATTTGAATTTCCGTACAGTTAAATTGAATCCTGATTCCTTCTCCCACGATCTTCAATGGGAAGACGCCCGCGCCATGCTGGCCAGACTGGAAGTTTTTGCGGCTGAAAAAGGCCGCCGGTTCGGCGTTAAGCTGACCAATACCCTGGCTTCCGTGAATAACAGGGACCAGCTTCCCGGCGAGGAAATGTACATGTCCGGCCGGGCTCTCTATCCTATTACGGCGGCTGTAGCGTCTCTTATTTCAAACGAATTTGAAGGGCGGCTGCCTATTTCCTGGTCGGGGGGCGTTAATATTCATACGGCCCGCGGACTTATGGCAGCCGGTGTCCGCCCGCTGACGCTCTGCAGTGATATGCTCAAGCCCGGCGGTTACCGCCGTCAGAAACAAATTGCCGAATCTCTGGAAAATGCTCCGGGCGCGGAGCTGCCGCGTATTGATGTCAAAGCCATGAATGTGCTGGCCAAAGAGGCCCGGACGGCGCTTTTCTCGCT
>PDRU01000059.1 GCA_002748225.1 Spirochaetales bacterium
TCAGAGCGCTCTGCGCTTCTCATTATTTCTGTATACCGCTATCATGCCTGCATGCCGGATCCGGATACAGGAAAACGCATTTCGAGGAAAATTGACAAGGCCATTTTCCAGTTTGGAATGCTGGAAGAAAACGACCATGTTCTGATAGCCCTGTCCGGCGGTAAGGATTCGCTGGCTCTTGCCTGGCATCTGGCCCGTAAAGCTGCTTCAAAAAGGTATTCGGTGCCCTTTACGGCAGAAGCGGTGCATGTCCGTACTGATTTTGCCCATTATCCTGCGGGCGAAGGGTTTCTGGATGAAGTGCGTTCCTGGGGACTGAAAACCACAGTTATTGATATTCCGGTTAAACAGCGCGTCAAGGAAGGGTTTCGTCTGAACTGCTGGTGGTGTTCCACTCAGCGCCGGCTGGAGCTGTTTCGTTTTGCCCGGGAAAATTCTGTAACAAAAATTGCCCTGGGGCATCATATGGATGATATCCTTGAAACCTTTCTCATGAACATGTCTTCCAGGGGCGAAATGTCAACCATGCTTCCGAACATGCGTTACGACAAATATCCCCAGACCATTATCCGCCCCCTGGCCTGGACACAGGAAGAAGAGATACGGCGGTTTGTGAAAGAGTTAAATCTTGAGTCGTTTACCTGCAGCTGTCCCTGGGGCAGCCGTTCAATACGAAAAACGGCGCGCCGGGCTCTGGAAGAACTGACACTGGGCCGTCCGAAAGCTAAAGATGCCATGTTCAGGGCTTTATCCAATCCGGTTAAAAGGTATTTACCCGGCGGCTGACCTCTCTGCCTTTCGTGTTTTTTTTATTGTTTACATATATTTACAGTGGATTCCTGTCCGGAATGGGGTTATAATAGGCGATGTATCTGCGAATTAATTGCCTTGTGAGGAACGCATATGACTGAAAGTATTTCCCCGGAATCACGTATTTTTCACATAGGACGCGAGTGTTACGTTGTTTATCTGGGAAAGGAACGCGATGACTATCGGCCTTTTTTAAGAATCGGTAATATCCGTGACATCCCTGATGAAGTTCATCAGGCTATTTCCACCACAGTGGTTACTGACGACCATGTCGGTAATCCGCTTCTGGAAACGATCAATGCCTCCAGGTTTCCCATCCGTTATCTGGGCGACACTCTGGTGGTGCGAGAAATCCGAAAGTTTTTTCAGAGTTTTGATCTGCCTACTGACGATATTACAGATTACCGGAGTGTCAAAGACGGCGAGAAACGTCATATGGTCTGGTTTTATTCCAGCGGGAACATTCATTTAAGGTACGACGATCATGTTATTTTCAATCTCCATAAAAGAGCAAAAGAAGATCGTCACTTTGTTCACCTTTATGATGAGGCCAAGGCTGAATTCCTGCGCAATCCGCTCCGTTACATACGGCAGGATTTTTCCGGGCCGGGGGTGGTGTGTTCCGGCGGGAATGCTCTCTGGTATGAAGGCGGCGAAATTCTGTCCATGGCTGTCAGCCCGGGTTTCTCTTCATCGCTTATGGCACGGGGGGTGGATCCGGACTTTATCAGCGCTGTAGCCTGTAATCTGGAAGAAACCCATATTGATTCCGCTGAAGGGGCTGTTTTCATTGGTTTGATAAAACGGGCGCGTCAGCGGAAAAAACAGCTTCGTGTTGTTACAACAATCCCGCAGATTCAGCGCAAGCTGCGCGTTCTGTTTCCCGCGCGTGCAGAAGTCCCCGCCTCTCTGGATGTGGCTGATATTTCCGGCCGAAAAAAAGCTTCTTTCAGAGATTCTGTCATCAGCCGCAGGAATTCGCACCGGGTTATTCACCGGGCCGGTATTCCGGAGGTTTCGTTTGGCGCTGTTTCTGATGCCGGAATATCCGTTGATCCGGAAAAATCCCTTATTACCGTAAAAGATGAAACAGGAAGTGCCGGTTTTAATGTTCCGGACGGTATTCCGGTTGATTTTATTGCCGGCGGCGTTCAGTCATCGAAGATCGTTGACCGTTATATTTCGCTTCTGCTGGGGCATATTAAGGAACATTTTACGCCTGAAGAATTTCAGTTTGCCCAGATTCTGGAAAAATACGTGCGTCTTCTGCGTGATGATTACCTTGCCGGCAAAACCTCTGTGTCGCCGCTTCTCAAGCAGGTTTCTACCCGTGCCTGTGATTATCTCCGTAAAGTTGATGTGAAAGAGGGCGGTCCGGCCTGGTACTACTACTCGAATGTGGCCGCTTATCTGGAGCTGTTTGCCGGAGAGGCGGAAAACGGACCTCAGCTTGCTGACAATGCCCGCCGTATCGGCACGGAGCTGAAAACCTTTTTGTCGCGGCTCAGCGAACCTGAAATTATTTATCCTTTCTGGGGCGATCTTTACCTTGGCGGTGAGCCGGTTCTTTTCTGGCGGACAACCAAGCGCAACTTTGTTGCCGCTGATATATTGGCCGCGCGGTCGGCTAACGAACGCATACAGCAGATTACTGCGCCTGATGATACTGCCTGTAAGGCCGATATGAAGCGTTTAATCCTGCTGATCCGCAGTCTGAATGCCGGCGGAGAAGGGCCTCTGACCCAGGAACAGCTGGCCTTACTGCAGAAACCGGAGAATAAAGAGGAACAGAAGCCTCAGCGGCCGGCCGCGGTATCTTCGTCATCTTCATCATC
>PDRU01000005.1 GCA_002748225.1 Spirochaetales bacterium
TATCGTTATTCTGCTTGTATTATTGTAAAGAATCTGCAGGGAATCGTATAAGTAAAAGTTGTCATTTTCGTAGCCGAGAATGGTGAAATAGTGCTGAATTCCTTTGGGGGTCATATTAAGGAGTATTAAGGGATGGCCTCTGCTGATTTTCCATTTGAGGTATCTAATTTTTTGATTTTTATTTTGCAGCAGCAATATCCGGTGTCTGGTGTTGATTTTGTAGCTGTGCAGTACACTTGTCAAACCAAAGGGAAGGGTCATTTGGTTCTCCAGGCGCCATTTCATTTCTTTATTGATAATATCCGGAGAAACAACGGTGCCTGAGAGCGCGTTAATGACAGCTCTAACCGAATATGGCCCGCACTGATTGAGCCCCTGTCTGAGCTGAATTGATGGATCGATTGGAATATAAGCGCCTTTCTGTATTGCTGAAGGTACAAGAAGGCCGGGCGGCAGAAGAGTGGTCAGCAGGATAAGCAATACCAGTGCTGCTGCTGCAATGAAGATTTTTTTTGGCTTGCTTTTTGGCCTTTTCTGCACTGTTTTATTGTTCATTAATTGTACTTAAAAGTCCAGGTGTTTTCACGAGCGTAAAGAGTGAATTGAGGCTGTTGACAGATAATATAAAAAATACTATTCTAGAGGGGTGAAATAGTTAAAAAAATATTCATTAAAATGAGGTGTGAAATGAAAAAGAAAGCAAAATGGTTATTCTTATTGCTTGCTGCGGCTCTGCTTTTCTCTGCCTGCGGCCAAAAAGGCGCTGAAGGGGAAACAGTAACTTACCAGGGTGTTGGTAACGGTCGGGGTGGAGAGATTAAGCTTGAGGTTACCCTTGAGGGTGGCAAAATTAAGGCAATTAAAACCCTTGAACAACATGAAACACCCGGGCACGACAAGTCTCTGGAAACTTTGGCGGAATATGCTGTAGAGCATAACCAGGTACCTGTGGACGGCGTGGCAGGGGCTTCCTTGTCTTCTAAAGGTTTTGTTGAAGCTTTGAAAGATGCCCTGGCAAAGGGAAATATCAAGCCTGAGGATCTGCAGGCGGTAGACGTTAAAAAGGCGGCTAAGGAAACAATAGAAGACACGGCAGATGTTATTATTGTTGGTGCCGGCGGCGCGGGGCTTTCGGCTGCTATCCGGGCAACAGAGGCCGGTGCCGATGTTATTGTTATGGAAAAGCTTCCCTTTGTCGGCGGAAATACCCTTATTTCCGGGGCTGAATACGCGGCGCCGGGCAACTGGATTCAGAAGAAAGAGGGTATTGAAGACAGCCCCGAAATTTTCGTGAATGATTTAACTGTTGCCGGCGGAAAGCAGGAATTAATTCGCACCCTGGCCGATAATGCTCTGGATGGTGCCATCTGGCTGCGGGACGATGTCGGTGTTGTCTGGGAAGATGAACTGATGTTCTTTGGCGGCCACAGTGTTAAGCGTTCCCTTATTCCTCTGGGTGCTTCCGGTAAGGAAATTATAACCAAGCTCAAAGCGAAGGCGAAGGAGCTTGGAATTACTGTCTACACAGATGCCCGCGTAACAAAACTGCTGACAGAAGGCAATGCGGTTGTTGGTGTGGAAGCGCAGGGTTCTGAGAAAAATTATGTTGTTAAAGGAAAAGCTGTTGTCTTAACAACGGGAGGATTCGGCTCCAATATTGAGATGCGCAAGAAAGCAAATCCTGAAATAGATGAAAAGATTTTATCGACTAACTCTTCCGGGTCTACAGGTGACGGTATTATTCTGGCTCAGGAGCTTGGAGCGGATGTTGTTGATATGAAGGAAATTCAGCTTTATCCCATCTGCGATCCTCTTTCGGGAGCTCTGTTGTACGTTGATGATACCCGCCTGTATCAGAGAACCATTATGGTTAACAAAGAAGGAAAACGCTTTGTTGAAGAGCTGGGTACCCGTTATGAAATTTCCATGGCCATGAAGGCTCAATCTGACGGCTATGGCTATGAACTTTGGGACCAGGCTGCGGCTGATTTCTCCAAAATAAAGGAAAACCATCCCGCGGAAATAGATTATTTACTGGAAAATAACCTGCTGGTGATTGCGGATACCCTTGAGGAATGCGCGGATCATTTTGGCATTGACAAGGATGTTTTTCTGAAAACTGTGGAAACATGGAATGGATATGTTGATAAGGGCGTCGATCCGGACTTTAACAAGAGGGGTACTCTTCATAAGGTTGAAACCGGTCCTTTCTGGATGATTAAGGCTGTACCGGCTGTACATCATACTATGGGCGGAATTGTCATTAACCCGAAAGCGCAGGTTCTGCGGGCCGACGGAAGTGTTATTAAAGGGCTGTTTGCCGCGGGTGAAGTTACCGGCGGTGTTCATGGAAACAACCGTTTAGGTTCTGCCGCTATAGCTGATATTACTGTTTTTGGTATTATTGCAGGTGAAAACGCTGCGGCTATGGCCAAATAGAATATAGCTCAGGTTCAAAGGGGCTGCCGCGGAAATCTGAAGAGATTGGAGCGGCAGCCCTTTTTGCAATAGGGATTGGATGCGGAAATGCGCCCGGCCGGCCCGGCAGAGGCGACGGCGCCGGAAAACGGCGGCCGGAAGCGGCATTGGAGCGGAAAGCCCGG
>PDRU01000006.1 GCA_002748225.1 Spirochaetales bacterium
AAAATATTTTGTTTTTCAATTGACAAGACATCATCAAGCGGGCGCACTGAAGTAGAGCCGCAGAATAAAGGCGTTTGTATTTTTTGTTTGTTTTTTATTGTATTAAAATATTCTTTATCGATCTTTTTTTTCATGATATTCCTCAAAAAACAGTGCGGCCAGGAGACATCTTAACCAGCCCCTTCTCACCCTTTTTGCCGCTGCCCGCGCCTTACAGACCGCACCCGGGCCAGCCCTCTCCAGAAACCCTTTAGCGCAACCAGCCTTCTCTGGGCTTTCGTATTCTGCGGGTTTTATCCAGATACTCCTTAATACGGGGATACTCCAGACTGGCAATGCGTGTAAAGAGAATATCAATAATATTAAGCTGTGCAATCCGGGAAGAAGCGGCCGCGCTGCGCATACTTGTTTCCGGCGATGAAATCTGAAGCCGTACATCAGCCCGCTCTGCCAGCCTGTTTTTTCCATAGCG
This sequence comes from Spirochaetales bacterium, assembly GCA_002748225.1. Lineage (GTDB taxonomy): Bacteria > Spirochaetota > Spirochaetia > DSM-2461 > DSM-2461 > UBA2779. Next base: position 473 of record PDRU01000006.1, read on the forward strand.
GGTAATGGCAATCGTTGCCGCTCCGGACTGCCGGGCATATTCAAGGATCTCCAGTATTTCCCGTGTTTCTCCCGAATAGGAAATAAATACAGCCGCGTCTTCCGGTGCCAGAATGGTGGCGGCAGCGGCCTGCAGATGTGAATCAGTAAAGGCGTTCGCGTACCGGTTTATACGCACAAATTTCTGCTGGGCATCCTGGGCAATAATGCTGGAAGCACCCATGCCGTAAAAATCAATCCGCCGGGCGCGCCGCAGAATCTCAACCGCCCGCTCCACCTCCTGAAAATCCAGAACCTGCAGTGTATCATCTATGGACTTCTTGTTGTTATGGGAAATATTCCGGATCAGCGTCTGAAGATCATCGCCCACCTGAATATCGGTGTACTCCGGAACGTCTTCTCTGGTATTCAATGCCGTATCGGAAGCCAGTTTAATGGAGAAATCCCTGTAACCTCCAAAACCAAGGCTTTTACAAAACCGTATAACAGCAGCCTTGGAACCTCCGCTGCGCTCTGCAAGCTCCAAAATGGAAAGCCCAACCGAACCCTCGGGATTTTCCAAAATAAATTCGGCCACTTTCCTTTCGGAAGGAGTAAGAAATTCCAAAATTTCCCTGATTTTCAGGATGCAGCCGTACACAGCACCTTCCTCCTTAAAAACTGCAGCAGCGCTTTCTGCTGCGCGGGGGTATATCCGTAAGCGCACACGGCATTCTCAACACCCGCTATATCGGCATCCCAGGGGTTTCTCAGGGCAACGACACAGTGAGCCGCCGAAACGGAAAGCATTCTCTGAACAAAAGAGCAGATATCTTCATTCAAATAAGCATTTTCCAGAAAAAACAGGTTCCTGCGCTTTCCGGCATAACCAAGCAGCCGCTCTTCCTCTTCAGGCAGCGTCCCGGCCGAAAAGAAATGACAACCACACTGCATTTCCCTGCCCAGAATACGCGCGGCTTCCAGCTCCCGGACATTCACTGTCTGCTCAACCGGAACCTGCCGCTCCATCTCCATGGCAAAGATATTATCAAAAGACATACCGCCCTTTATATCCGGGCCCTGTTTGACCATTACTACAGCCTTCCGCGCAATATCCTCCGCGGTCCGCAGGCTTTCCGGAAGCCGCAGCTCTGAAACACCTGCCCGTTGAGCTCCCTCCGGCAAGTCCCTGCGTAAATCAATAAAACGCTGAATACGCTCCCGCGACTCTTCCAGCCGAAGCTGAAGATATTCACTTTCGGAAACAGCCTTCTCCAGAGCCTCAAAAGCACGGCACTGACGCTCCGACCCCTCACAGACGGAAAGCACATCCATTCCAGCCTCAAAAGAGCGGACAACGGCTTCTTCCAGGGAAACACTGTTCATTACCCCGCCCATATTCAAATCGTCAGCCACCAGTATGCCATCAAAGCCCAGCTGCCCCCGGATAAAATCCGTCAAAACCTCCCGGGAAAGAGTCACCGGCTCTTCACGGCTTTGCAAAGCCGGAACATACACATGCGTCGGCATCCAGCATGCCGAAGGGATTTCCCGAAACGGACGGAGATCACGGCTTTCAATTACTGAGCGGCTGTCGTTCAGAACCGGCAGCTTCAGATGCGGATCGTTCTCCACACCGCCCAGTCCCGGAAAATGCTTCAAGCAGGAGCGCACACCGCTCTCTTCAAGACCGCGGATAAAACTCCGGGCGCAGCGAATAACCATGCCGGTATCCGTTGAAAAACTGCGTATGCCAATACCCCTGTTTTGAGGATTACAGTTCACATCAACAACAGGGGCCAGGTTCCAGTCCAGCCCCACAGCGCGCATTTCCCGGCCGATAATCTGCCCGGCCCGGAAAGCCGCCTGGGCGCCGCCGGTTTCCGCGCTTCCGCCCTCTGCACCTTTGCTCTGCGCTTCTGTATTCCACACGCCGCGGGCATGGGAGGGCACTCCAAGGGCGCCGCCGGCATGGGACACGTACATCTCCGGCCTCGGCCCCTCTCCCCTGTGCCTCGCTCCACAGCGCGTCTCTCCCCGGCGCTCCGCGCGCCGGCGGCTCACAAGCCCTCCCCACAGCCATGGCCGGAGGCATCACCGTAAAACCCCGGGTCAGCCGGGTAACCAGCCCCCCTTCCTGATCCACCGCGAACAAAGGACGCCGCCCCAGAAAAGCCGTAACATCCTCAACAAGACGCAGCACCTGCTCCGGCCCCTCAATATTCCGCCCAAACAGAATAACGGCCATGGGATTTATCCGTTCCAGAACCTTCCTGGCCTCATCATCCAGAACCGGCCCGGGAAGCCCTATTTTAAAAACATCTCCAATTCCGCCCGAACCAGCCGGCCCTCTGCCAGCGCCCGAACCAATTCCGCCCGAACCGGCCGGCCCTCTGCCGCCGCCCGCAGCCTTACCCATTCTTATACACCTGCCGGCCCTCAACATAACAGCGGAGCACCTGGAAATCATCATCAAAAACCACAATGTCCGCCCGTTTCCCCGGCAGAATGGCACCCCTCTCCTTCTGAAGATTAAACACCGAAGCGGGACTAGCCATACGCAGAGCATCTTCCAGAGGCACACCTTCACCGGCCAGATAACGAACCCCGGCCATCATGGTTAAAGTGGAACCGGCAATAACATCATCCTTAACACGGTGAAAAACACATCCGTCCAGATACACCTCTTCCCCATTGGCAATCAGAGTACCCCGGGTCTGCATGGCAGGCTTCAGCGCGTCCGTCACCAAAACAATCTTGTCAACAGGTTTCTCTTTCAGCAGCAGTTTAATCAGGGCCGGATGCACATGAAATCCGTCCGCAATAATTTCACAGGACACCTCCGGATGAATAAGAATGGCACCGGCCACCCCCGGATCCCGGTGATGCAGACGCCGCATGGCGTTAAAAAAATGCGTGGAATGAATAATACCGGCCTGCATACCCTCCACCATCTGCTCATAAGACGCGTTCGAATGGCCGGCCTGCAGCACAATACCCTTGTTCACGCAGAACAGGGCCAGCTCCCGCATACCCTTCAGCTCCGGAGCCACCGTCATGGAAATAATGCGCCCTTCCGAAACCTCCCAGAACTCCTCCATAAGCTCCAAATCCGGAAGCCGCAGAAATTCAACCCGCTGAACACCGGCCTTATGCGGCGAAATAAACGGCCCCTCCAGATGCATCCCCAGAATGGAAGCCCCTTTTTCCTACCCACCCCTTCAATCCCGTGAATATGAGAATCTATAAAACCCGGAGCCACACAAGCTCCATTCAAATCAATAATCTCGGCAGTCCCGGGAACAGCCCATTTACGAAAGCGCGCGTCGCTCATTACATCGCGGATACAGCCGTCCTCAATAATAACCGAGCTGCTCTCCAGAACCGTAATTCCCGTATATACAACCGCGTTTGTCAGGCAGATAACAGACATGTGAACCCCTTGCCCGTAATTCTCCACGATAAACAATAATTTTGTCCACTCTTCTTTCGGGGTTCTTTGAACCGGGGTACTTCTTATAACCTGGGCGGCCCCGACCACTAAATTTGTAATTTAGCGGCCGGGCCGGGCTATCCATTTCAATGGCTCATACCCGCTGCCTGTTCCGGCTCCGTCCCCTCCGCCGGGCAGCGGGCGCCATTTCCATTCCTATCCCTTCCGCGTTTTCCCTTGAGAATACTGTTTAATTAAAAAGCTCTTACAGGACGAACCCGTGCGTCCTCCAGTTTATCTTTTTCTTCCTGTTCACCGGAACCAAAAGACTGGGCACACGCGTTATTGAGATCCGCCTCCGACGACGACCAGTAAAACGAGGAATTAAATCCTCCAACAGCATCTTTGTTAATATACAGTTTATTCAGCTCATCCTGTGACGGCAGATACCAGTCATCGTAAACACCCGTACCTGTATCCGGATTAGTAAAATCAAGACAGCATTGTGCCGCGTAAAATCCGGGATCCGGAACTGAATTATAAAAAATTACTATATCTTCCGTATTGGCCTCTCCGGTGTTCAGTGCAGTATCCGTTATCCCGGAAAACAGCGCCTCATCTCCGGGTATCCAGGGTACGCCCAGACTCGAACCCGCATTCAAATCAGCAGCTGCCGCTATAAGCCCGTGGCACTCGCCTGCCACATAACCGGCATCACCGGGTTGCAAAACATAAGCGACAACCCCGCCCTGATAATCCGAGCCGACAGGCAGTGACAACGCCCTCTCAGGGCTCACGCCTTCCATCTTACAGCCAACTGTCAATGCCGTTAAAATACACAGACCTGCAATAATGATCTTTCTCTTGTTCATAGAGTACCTCTGGTAATTGTTGCTGGTTTCCATGCCGCTGCATGATAAAGACATTTTGTAATAATCAAAAATATAGCACGTTTTTTTTAAACAACTGTTTTTTTTCAAAAAAAGCTGCAAATTAATGCAGCAAACCAGGAAAGCTGCCGCTGACACACGCAAACAATACACTCTCTTGACCCCGCCACCCCAAATCCCTAAAATTGCACCACGCCGGAATGTAGCCCAGCGGCTAGGGCACCTGCTTTGGGAGCAGGAGATCGGAGGTTCGAGTCCTCTCATTCCGACTCCTGCGTCCTTAGCTCAGCTGGATAGAGCATCGGCCTTCTAAGCCGAGGGTCACAGGTTCGAATCCTGTAGGACGTGCTAATTTCAAAATGATTGAATACATTGTACCGGGCAACATCGATCACCGTATTCTCCAGAGAGCCGCTGAACACTTGAAAAGCGGCCGTCTGGTGGCCCATCCCACCGACACCAGCTGGCACATCAGCTGTGCCGCCTCTTCAGCAAACGGCATTGAAGCACTCAAAAAACTCAAAGCCGGAGCAAAAGCCTACCTCTTTACCCTGCTGGCCGACGACATATCCCAGGCATCTTCCATAGCGGAAATTTCCACGTCCCAGTACAAAATTATTCACCGTCTGGCGCCCGGGCCCTATGTTTTTGTCCTGACCGCCCGGAGAAAACTGGAAAAACTCACCGGAATGAAACGCCGGGAAGTGGGCATCCGCCTTCCCTCCGATCCCGTGTCGCGGGCCCTCATTCACACCCTTCAGGAACCCCTTTTCTCCATTACCGCCGCCCGCAGCATGGATAATCAAAATCTGTGGACAGCGGAATTCGCCGAAGAGAACCTGTTTGAAATGGGCTGGGAACTGGAAGACATACCTGCTCTGGCCTGCATTCTGGACAGCGGGGACCCCCTGGACAAACATCTTACCACCGTTCTAAACCTTACAGGAGGAGAATTTACAACTATCCGCCAGGGCGTGGGTCCATCCCCCTTCTGAGAGCTTTCCGGCACTCGCTTACCCCTTGATTTTTCAACCCTCTCAATCTAAATTCAACACATGCATTACACATATCAATGGCCGGTAACAACAGACGGAAGCCACAGCGACGGGCGCGCTACAGTTCCTTTTCTCTGCACTTTGTTTCAGGAAACAGCCACCTATCATGCCGACAAACTCGGCTGGGGCTTTACTCCGCTCAAAGCGGCCGGACTTCAGTGGTCGCTCTCCCGCCAGCGGCTGGAAATAGAAAAAATTCCCCGATGGAAAGACATTATAACCATAGAAACATGGCCTTCAAACATAGGAGGCATTACCTGGACCCGTGAATACAAAATATTAAACTCTGATAATGAGGTGCTGGGAAACGCCTCCAGTCTGTGGTTTCTCATGGACAGAAAATCACGCCGGCCTGTGCCCGCGGCCAGGGCGGCCGATGTGAGCTACCTTACCTGGATACTCAACGCTCTGGATGCAGACTTTCTTCAATCACACCAGATACGGGAACTGGAAATTAATTTTATGGCAGAAGGATTTATCGGACAGGAACTTACCGTGCTGGAAGAAAAAACGCAGAAAAATTCCCCCGGCAGACTCTACGCCCTGATCCGCAGCGACAATGTGGAAATGTGCCGTTTAAAAGTAAACTGGGAATCTCTTAAATAACAAGCGCGTTGGCAACCAGAATAGCCAAAGCCAGACATATAACAAGATACTTCATCAGCCTCATTTTTCCCTAAAAATAATCTTTGACTACATTCTCGTCCTTTTTTCAAAAAAAACAATAACTTTTTCTTCTTTGCCACAATTATGCCCGAGTCGGCAGTTATTCAGAATTTTTCGTGATTTTCTCCGCCAAACGGGATATTCTGAAATTATCAAACCAAGGAGAACCCTTTATGCCCGCCAAAAAGAAAGACAGCCCAAAAGACGAACTGCTCACCCTGCTCAAAGAGCTGGACAACGAAGAAATTACCTGGCTGGTAACCCAGGCCCGTACAATGATCTACAACCACAAAGTTACCGAAGTGAACAAAGCCGCGCGCAGCCTGGTGGAAGCTAAAAACCGTACTGTAAAAGCCCAGAAAAAGACCAAAGGGTCTTCCAAAAAAGCCAGCGCGCCTAAAATTGACATTGAACAAGCCGGAAACAGCAATAATTTCAACATTATAGTGGGAACTGCCCGGCTGTTTTTGAATCTGACGGAACTAAAATCACTGGTTAAAATTGCCAATGCCAACAAGTCCGCCAAAACAGGTGCTAACGGCCTTTACCGCTGGATGACCAGGGAACGCCATGACATGATTAACGACGCCAACCTCACCGGCCCCGGCGATCCGCGTCTTGCGGCAATATACAACATTCTCAAAGACCGCTACACAACCGGCTGAAAAGCCTGCCTCATTCCG
>PDRU01000140.1 GCA_002748225.1 Spirochaetales bacterium
TAAAAAAAACACGAATTCTGTATACTTTTTAATAATAAATTCAGTATTTTTTTCAATAATCATGTATAATATTCCTCTTGAGGAGAAAGCGTGCTCAAAAAAGAATTCCCGCAGATACACTACTACGATCAGGACTTTGTCGACATATACGACCGTTCATGGGCATGGATAAGCGATTTCTGGCATAAAGCCAATCCCTCCATTGGTCTGAAAAACCCCTATTACTCCTACCCGGAAAGTAATGAACTGAGTCTGTATGAAAGCTGCCTGGCCTCCTTTTTTTTGGTCTACTTCAACAAAAAATATCCGGTTAACCTGATGCTGGATAATTTTTACAACCTTCAGGAAGAGTCCGGCGCTATCCGCGGAACCTACAGTCTGGAAACCGGAGAACCCGTTCTTTCCAGAAAGAATCCGGAGGGACTGGCTCCGCCCCTTCTGGCATGGGTGGAATACAACCTCTACCACAAAGTCGGTGCCAAAATACGGGTCAGAAATGTTATGCCCTCTCTGATGGCCTATCATGACTGGCTGGAAGAAAACTTCAAACAGGAAAACGGCCTGTACGCTCCGCCTCTGGAAGCAACCATGATGCCGAATTCTCCCCGGAAAGAAGTTAAATATCCGCTTGATTTCAACACGCAGATGGCTGTTAACGCTCTGTACATGTCAGCCCTGGCAGACATTCTTAACGACAAGGAACTGGGTTTCCGCTACAAACGTCAGTTCTTTTCACTGAAAACGCGCATCAACTCCCTTATGTGGGATCCTGAAGACCGGATCTATTACGGCCTGAATGCCAAAGAAGAGCGGGTTAAAGTAAAAACGGCTGCCGCCTTCTGGACCCTGCTGGCCGAAATACCGAATGAAGAACGCGCGGAAGGACTCTTTGAACACCTTAAAGACACCCAGTCTTTCGGAACGGAAAATCCATTTCCGTCTCTGGCTGTCAGTGAGAAAGATTTTGATGAAAACGGCAGCGGAGCCAGAGGTTCGGTTATTCCGGTTTTTACTTACATGATTATCAAGGGACTGGAAAAATATCATCAATACGAATTTGCCCGGGAAGCGGCCATACGCCACATGTACTTCATTCTGGACACTTTCCACCCCGACGGAAAGCAGAAGGGAACACTCTGGCAGGCGTACAAGCCCTTTAAAGACGGCCCGGCGGAATGGAAAGGACATCCCCACTGGAACAAACCGCTGAACATGGCCTATGCCGGATTAAGCACCATAGCCCTGATGATAGAAAACGTTGTCGGGCTGTATGTCAGCCTTCCCCGGAAAACGGTGGACTGGTTTGTGCCGACACTGGAACTTATGGGCATTGAAGAACTGCCGCTCAAACGCAACAAAATTACCATTATCAGCAACAAGTCCAGCAGAGGCTGGGAGATCCGTCTGGAGTCGGAGAAACTCTATTACTTTTCCATCCATCTTCTGGATGAGAACAAGAAAAAAACACTTCCCATACCTTCCGGGAAGTGTTCCATGCTGATAGACAAACTCTAAAGTTTATTCGCCCAGATTCTGCCGGGCCCTCAACGCGCGGGCCACACTGAGTTTGTCCGCGTATTCCATATCTCCGCCCACCGGCAGCCCGGAAGCAATACGGCTGACAGAAACCCCTTCAGCCGAAAGCATGCGCACAATGTAGAGAGCGGTTGAATCGCCTTCCAGGGTGGGGTTGGTTGCCACTATCACTTCTTTTACACCCTTCTCCGCTATCCGGGCTTTCATGCGCCCCAGACCCAGCTCTTCGGGGCCAACCCCGTCCAGAGGAGAAAGAACACCGTGCAGCACATGGTAGAGCCCCCGGAACTCTCCGGTTGATTCAATGGTAGCCACATCGCGTGACTGTTCCACCACGCACATCAGGGTATGGTCTCTTGCCGCTGAACTGCAGACATCGCACAGCTCGGATTCCGCGTAATTTCCGCATTCACTGCAGCGGACAACATGCTCACGAATTTCACCCAGATCATGGGCAAACGAAGTAACAAAAGAACTGTCGGTTTCCAGAATCCAGTAGGCAATCCGTGACGCGCTCTTCCGTCCAATACCCGGCAGACGGGCAAATGAGCTGATCAGCCGTTCCAGCCGTTCCATCAGAAAAGACCTGTAAACTCAGGCGGCAGGTTCAGCCCTCCGGCCAGAGAGGCCATTTCCTGCTGAATAACAGGACGCATTTTCCGCACCGCGTCAGTAAACGCCGCGGCTACCAGCTCTTCAAGCATTTTAACATCCCGGGGATCAACCGCTATGGGATCGATCTCTACCGAAACAGCCTCCAGTGTACCGTCAACAGTAATCTTAACTAAATCGCCCCCGGAACTTCCCGAAGACCGCAGGGTTTTCATTTTATCCTGAAGCAAACCCATATTTTCCTGTATACCCTTCAGGTTTTTCATAATATCCAGGGGATTCATTCCGCTGTCCTTTTATTATTATTTTTCGATACAACCTGCCCGCGGAAAACCTGTTTAACCAG
>PDRU01000149.1 GCA_002748225.1 Spirochaetales bacterium
TCTCAGAAGCCTGACTGGGGCAGCATTGACGATCCCGATCTTCAAATCTACGAACGCTTTTTCCCCGATGAAGACAGAAACCTGCTTGAGCAGATACGCGCCGCCGCGCCGGAAGGACTGAGCGGACTGAACGTGCAGGGCAAAGACCCGCGGATTCCCGAAATGCTGCGCCGCTATATAGGGCGCAACTGGCCCGAAGTTCTGGATGAGCGGGAACGGCAGAAATGGAAAAGCTTCTGCGCTTCACGCATTCTTTTTCCGCCCATACCGGATGCTTCCGACCTGGGAGAGTACCGCAAACGCCTGGCCGCCTGGAAGGACAGCGCTGAACTGGCCGCGGAAAAAAAGCCCATAATTAAAGCCCTGGAAGAGTACGGAAACTACCTGGAGAGCCAGCTGCTCACCGAAAAGCTTTGAAGTGAATTTGCCTGCCCGGATTGCCCTCATAATCCCAATGAGGCCATGTGCAAACTTGTTAAATGCGGTAAATCATGCTATTTTTTTTGCATGGTTACAGGAACCTCTGATTTGTTTGTCAGGTACCTTCTCGGCTCGGAAAAGAATACCGACCTGCTTGTAGATTTTATAAACGCGGTTCTTGCTGACTCGGGTTTTGAGATGATAAAGAAAGCTACAATAACAAACCCCTTTAACCTTAAGGATTACTCAATAGACAAGGAAACCATTCTGGATGTTAAAGCGGTATCAGAAACAAATAAAACCTTTGATGTTGAAATACAGAATCACCCTGAAAATTCCTATGTAAAAAGAAGCCTCTACTACTGGTCGCAGCTTTACAGCAGTCAGCTTGATAAAGGCTCGGCCTACAGGGAATTACAGCCTGTAATCTGTATAAACCTGCTCTCTCACAGCATGTTTAAAACCATCAAAAAGGGCCACAGTTGTTTTCTGCTCACCGAAAAAGAAAATAAAGAGAGCATTTTGACAGATGATTTGCAGATTAATTATCTTGAGCTGCCCAAGTTCGGTGATACATATAACATAAAAAGCCGTTTAAGCCTGTGGGCATGGTTTTTCCGCTTTGAAGGGGTAGCGGAGAAGGAGGAAGAGATGGAATTTTTATTAAAACAGGATCCTGTTATGGAAAAAGCACATAATGTTTATACAACCTTTACTGAAGACAGCAGGCTTAGAGAGTTGAGTGAAGCCAGACAAAAGAGGCTTAAAGATGAGGCATCCCGGCTGGATTCTGCCAGACAGGAAGGCCTGGAACAGGGAAAACTTGAAACAGCCCGGCAGTTTAAAATAATGGGAGTTTCTGTAGATATAATAAGCAAGGCAACAGGGCTTTCTCTTGAAGAAATAGAGAAACTGTAGCTTGTATTTCTGTCGTATTATCTTTCTTGCCTGCCTTTAGAGCGCCGAAATGAAAAGCAGAATTCCTGCGGCTATAATAAGCCCCATGGAAAGGAATTCAAATACTTCGAGTGCCTTTGTGAATCCTTTGCGTTCCAGAAGCCGCGTTAAGCCGCTTTTGCCGCTTATCAGGGCCAGACTGAAGGCGGCCATGGCTATTGTACCCCCCGCTGAAACCCCCAGAACCAGAAGAACGGTAAATCCCAGAGCTTTATTGACAATCCCCCAGGCCAGAATGGCGGAACTGACCGGACAGGGAATAATGCCGATGGAAACGGCCAGCATCCAGGGTTTGAGGCCTGAGTTCTCTTGTTTCGTATGGTGGTGCTGAGAGTGCCCGTTATGGATATGTCCCTCATGATCATGCCCGTGGTGGTGAGAATGCCCGCCTTTCAGGTGCCCGGCCAGATGAACAATACCCAGAACGGCCACACTGCCGTAGGCTATCAGCCGGGCTGTCCGTTCTACCGCGCCCCCGGTACTGCGGAGTGAGAGCGAGAGTACACCGTATACAATCGATACAAGAAGAAAAGCCGAAATGGAATCCAGCAGATTCACCAGAACACTCAGCCACAGTCCTTCCTTGAGCTTCGCGCGCCGGGAGCCGAAGTATCCAATGGTAAAGAGTTTGCCGTGTCCCGGTCCGATAATGTGTACCATACCGAAGAGCATGGCAATACCGAATGCCAGCAGCACCGGCCCCAAATGAATGCCGTCGGCATCACGGATTGAGCGGGCCGCGTCCAGCATAATTTCCTGCAGGCGGAAACCCCAGTGCCGCAGAAAGGCCGGTACCGGAATGCTGGTAACCGTTGATGTTGTCTGCCCAGTAAAAGGATTGACGGCTGTATTCATTTGTTTACCTCTGTTACTCCCAGGCCGGTAATGCTGATGCTTCCCCAGCCCTGGGTTTTCATACGCCGGCGGACGGTTTTGAAATAAACCGTACTGTTTTGGTATGCCGCCGGTATGTTACTGGTGTTTTCCAGATTAAAGTCAATAAAATACGTCTGATCAAAAAGATAAAGCGTTACATCTTTTAAGTCGTTCCAGCGTATGGGTATTTCCAGCGGTACGTGGAAGTCGTAAATAAGATG
>PDRU01000119.1 GCA_002748225.1 Spirochaetales bacterium
ACGAAGCCGGTCTACAAGTTCCATATCATCCGGTAAGGTCAATACCAGAGAATCAATAAAGAATGTTGCGGCACCAAGCGATGAGGCCCCCAGACAAGCCATTAAAACCAGTAACAGAATTATAATTCGTGACTTCATAAATGTATTGTCGGTTAAAATAAAGAGAGGAATAAATGAAAGCCGTATTCAATTTTCCTTCTTTTACATTAACTTCACTTCCCCGTAAATCAATTCAATGCTACATTTATCATTAATGGCCAGAGAAAATCGCATATACATTGTGGGTGCCGGTGAATTCGGCCGTTCCATAGCCCGGGAGATCAGTGAGAATCCTGTTATTGGGCAGGTTGTCGCCTTTCTGGATGATGACTGGAACAAGATAGGAACCATGGTGGAAGGCATTCCTGTTCTCGGACCTATCAGCGCCTGTGCCGGCATTCTGGAAAAAAGGCATAACGCCGAAGCGCTTATAGCCATTCCGTCGGCCTCTCATCAGACCCTGAGCAGTATATATCAGGCGCTTCAGAAGGCCGAGTTCCAGAAGATACGTCTGCTGCCTACTGTCAGCCAGCTTATCAGTGCCGACCCTCATTTTGTCCAGACCAGGGAAATAGACCCTCAGGATCTTCTGGGCAGGGAACCCATTCTGATAGACCTTAAAGAGAGTCTTTCTTATGTCAGGGGAAAACGTGTACTGATAACCGGCGCGGGGGGAAGCATAGGCAGCGAGCTTTCACGCCAGCTGCTTTACGGCGGTGCCGAAAGACTCTACCTGCTGGGGCACGGCGAGAACAGTATTTGGAAAATTGAAAGGGAACTGCGCAAACTCCAGGATGCCGGTGTAGGTGAACGAGCCATTATTGTACCGGTTATCGGCGAACTGCAGGACTCTGACTATGTTCGTTTCCTTCTGAAACGTCTGAAAGCCGATGTTGTATATCACTGCGCCGCGCACAAACATGTACCCATGATGGAAAGTAACCCGATAGAAGTTATTAAGAACAACGTCATGGGCACCCGGAACCTTGTTAATGCCGCAATAGAAGCGGGTACCGGACGTTTTGTTCTAATTTCCACAGATAAAGCGGTGGAACCGTCCAGTATTTACGGTGCCAGTAAACGTATTGCCGAACAGCTTGTTCTGGCCAGCCAGGCCGAAGGGCGCGATTTTATGGTGGTGCGTTTTGGCAATGTACTGGGCTCGCGAGGAAGCATTCTGCCCCTTTTTAAAGAACAGATCCTCTCGGGCGGACCGGTAACAGTAACGCACCCGGATGTCAGACGGTGGTTTATGACCATTCCCGAGGCTGTCAGTCTGGTACTGAAAACTGCCGGCCTGGCTGCTGACGGCGGCCTGTATCTGCTGGATATGGGTGAACCGGTCCGTATTGTCGACTTTGCCCGGCAGATGATCCGCTTTTACGGCTATGATGAACAGAGTATTCCCATAGTGTTTACCGGCATGCGTCCGGGAGAAAAAAAAGACGAGCGCCTGTGGTACAGGGACGAAATTCCAGAGGAAACCGAACATCCCCGCATTGTGAAAGTGCTCTGCCCCCCTCTGGAAAAAGAACAGATTCAATCTCTGGTAAGGCAGCTGGAACCCATTGTCTACTACAATCCGGAAAATCCCCGGCTTTTCCGCAACCGGCATGAACTGCGCAAAATAATAACGCCCCTGTTTCCCGGAATAAAAGGACCGGAGAATGAACCGGAATACTAAGAACCTGCCCTTTTTTTCCCCCTCAATAGGGAAAGCGGAATTCCGCGCAGTCAAACGTGTTATGCGCAGCGGATGGCTGACAACCGGACCGGAAGCCGCCGCTTTTGAACGGGAGTTCGCAGCCGTTATTAATTCAGCCGCTTCCCGGAGCAGCCCTCCGGTTCAGGCCCTTGCCGTCAACTCCGCCACATCCGGCCTGCATCTGAGCCTGGAAGCCGCCGGTATTAAAGCCGGCGATCGGGTGGCTGTACCATCGCTGACATTCACAGCCACAGCTGAAATTATACAGTACCTGAACGCCCGGCCGGTATTTATAGATTCTGAAAAAGACACTGGCAACATGAGCGCCGAAAGCCTGGCCGCCGCCCGCCGGGAGTGTCTGAAAAACGGCCATGAAATTAAGGCCGTTATTCCGGTTCATCTGGCCGGCAGGCCCTGCAACATGAAGGCCTTGCGCGCGGCAATGGAAGGCAGCCCGGCCGTATTTATTGAAGACGCCGCCCATGCTTTTCCTTCACGGACATCCGAAGGCATGGCCGGCAGTCTGGGAGATGCGGGAGTTTTTTCTTTCTATGCCACAAAAACCATAACAACCGGAGAAGGAGGTATGGTTATAAGCCGCAATTCCGAATGGATGAACAGAATGCGGACCATGCGCCTTCACGGTATAGACAGAGAAGTCTGGAACCGCTACAGGTCTGCAGAAAAGGCCCGCTCATGGGAATACGATGTAACAGCGCCGGGTTTCAAATACAACATGACCGATATGGCCGCCGCGGTTGGCCGTGTACAGCTGCGCCGCTCGGAAAAGTTTCTCTCCGCCCGGAAGACTCTGGCAGCGGAATACAGCCGGCTTCTGGATAATACACCCGGACTGAGTATTCCCCGGGATGAAACCGGACATGCCTGGCACCTCTACATAGTACGTTTCAGCAAGCCCGCCCAGCGGGAGCAGGCGGCTGAGGCGCTGCGGCAGGCCGGTATTGGCTGTTCTGTTCATTTTATTCCCCTGCATAGAATGACTTACTGGAAAAACAGCTGCAGCCTGACCCCCCGGCACTTTCCCGAAGCTGAATACCTGGCCGACCGTATTCTGTCACTGCCTCTGTGGCCCGGCATGCCTGTCGGCGGAGTAAGGCGTACAGCCGAAATAATTCGGAGTGTTCTTTAATGGCTGAGCTGAATTTAAAAAGACCGGAAGATGCGGGCGGAAAGAACATATTTACAGGACTGCTCCTCCATGCTCCGGCGGCCGGCCCTGTAGACTCAATGGAGCTTCCTCCCCTCCCCGAAAACACAGTATATGCCGGGAATGAAAAGAATACGGGCAAAATTCTTATCGGCGGGCAGTCCTGGGACGCTTTCTGCGGAGAAAAAGCTTTATGGGCGGGCCAGCCGGTACTGGCGGCCGCCGGGGCGGACAAAATGGAGCTGGAAAACTGGCTTGCTTCCATTAAGCTGAAAATCCGGCAGGAAAAAACAGAAAAAAAACCTGAAGAAAAAATTCCTTTCACCCCGCTCACTAAAGGAAATCCGGAGAAGGCGTTTTCTTCCGCGTTTCAGATAGTGGAAGAGGAGTTTAATGTTAAGGCGCCTTTTTTCCCGGCTAAAAGCCGGACTGTAACCTGTCTGAAAGACGGAAATACCTACACCATTCATACCGCAGCAAACTGGCCGGGAGCTATCCGGCGCTCTGTTTCCTCTGTTCTTAAAACAGATCGTAAAAATATCCGTGTTAAGCCCTACCCCGTCAGCAACGCGTTTGAACACTGTTCATGGCTGCCCTCATTAGATGCATGCTACGCGGCGCTGCTTTCCCGGAAGGTACGGCGTTCAGTGCGCCTGGAAATCCGCGCTCCCGAAGCTGAGTTATGGAATCCCCAAACTCCTGAAGTCCGTTTCAGAATAAAGGGCGCTGTTACTCATGAAGGCAGCATTTCAGCTCTGGAAATTCATTTCAGTCTGGAAACAGGTTTCTGTTTCCCTCTGGAGAAGGAATATACCGACAGGCTGATCATGGGAATATTCAGCGTTTATCCCTGCCCGAATTACACTGTATCCGGAACAGTCTGCCGTTCTCCTCTGCCTCCTTCATCATACGGCCCCGCAATGGGATTTGACCAGGGCTTTCTGGCCGGAGAACTTTTTGCTTCCCGGGTGGCGGCACTCAGCCTGCAGCCTCCGGGGCAATGGAGGAAAAAATTACTGCCCCGCCCGGGGCGGCCGTTCAGCACGGGAATTCCATTGCCCAAAGACGCCCCTCTGCCGAAAATTCTGCAGACCGCTCTGGATATATCCGACTTTGAACGCAAAAACGCCTCGTTTGAACAAATCCGCCTGAACCGTTCCAAGGTCCGTTTACAGCCCGGCCAGTACAAGGGTATAGGAATTAGCTGCGGGTGGTTCGGCAATGGATTTACCGGTTCATTAAAAGAACTGGAAAGCGCCTCGGTACGGGTAACCCTGGACAAGGAAGGCAGTCTGACAACAGATATTCCCCTCTACTGCGTTCCGGCCGGCATTCGGGAAAGCTGGTGTAAAATGGCTTCAGATATACTGGGAGCAGAGTCGCCGTCTCTGCAGTTTGCCGCAGAGCTTCCGCCCGGCAATACCGATCCCGGGCCTTCCATACTGGGCCGTAACATCTCGGTCTACACCCGCTTGCTGGAACAGGCTCTCAACGACCTTTCCCGCCGCCGCTTCCGCGATCCCCTGCCTATTTCCGTTACACGGAACCGCCGCAGAAACAGTAAAACGCCCTGGAACTCCCAAACCCTGACCGGAACACCTTTTGAAGTAATATCCTGGGGTGTTTCTGTTGTTGAAATATCCTGGAACACTGTCACGGGACGCGTTACCCCTGTACACATATGGATGGCTGTTGACGGCGGACCTCTCATTAACACCCCCTGTGCATACGCGGCAGTGGAAAACTCTATTGAGAATGTGCTGCACTACTGTATGGGAAAAGACGCTCAAGACATCCGGCCGCTTATAGATATTGATTTTTATTCCCACAGCACACGCCGGCGCTCCCGGGATATTACCGCTCTTCCCTGGTTAACCATACCGCCGGCCTTTATCCAGGCACTCAGCCAGACAGGATGCACCTGCCGGCCGGTTTTTCCACAGAGCTTCTGCCCTGCTGCTCAAGGAGATAAAACATCATGATTATTTCGTTTTTCCTCAACGGAAAGGAAGTAGAAATTGATACCCCTCCCCACCGCAGAGTTTCAGATCTTCTGCGGGAAGAATTCCAGATACGCTCACTGAAACTGAACTGCAGCGGCTGTCTCTCCGGATTCTGCATAATTCTCCTCAACGAGCTTCCTGTTCACAGCTGTACCCTGCCGGCTTTTGAATTACGCTACAGTACGGTTGAAACTCTGGAATGGTTTACCGAGGATCCCGCCTTTCAGGATATTATAGACGGTTACAGCGCCGCCCATATACAGCCCTGCAGTGACTGCATTTCAGCGCGCTCCCTTATTACCGAAGAACTGCTCTCACGCAAAACACGGCCGTCCGCTGATGAAGCCCGTGAAGCTGTTAATTCGGTCCAATGCAGCTGCTGCTCATCGCGCAGACTGCTGGATGCCATTCTGAAAACGGCCAGAATCCGGGAGAAACGTCTGAATGGTTAGCAAGCATACATCTCCACGCGTTCTGTTTCCCCAGAGTATCAATGAAGCCCTGCAGATGGCCGCCGGGGAAAATTCACCTGTTTTCTGGGCGGGGGGAACCGGTATTACAGCCAGTCTTAAACCCAACTCCAGCCTGCTGAATCTTCCGAAAGTTATTATCAGTCTGAGAATGCTCGATGAACTGACCCGTGCTTCACGCTCGGAACTCGGAATGGAAATTGGTTCAATGGTTACTCTGGACCGGCTTGCATCGATCAGACGGAGAATACTGCCGCCGGGTCTTCCCGAAACCCTGGCTCTTACAGGAAACAAACCTTTACGCTGCCGCGCAACGCTGGGCGGGCATATAGCGCAGGCCCTCAACCGCAAAGAACAGGGCTGTCTGCTTCCGCTGCTGCAGCTTTTGGAAGCCACTGTAGAAATTCGCTATCTCAGAGAGCGCCCGCGCCGGAAACCGGTAAGCGCTGTAAAGCGGATACCTCTGACACAGCTGGAAAATGAAGAAGGACTGGGAAGCAGCCAGCTTATTACCCGTGTAAACATACCGGCCAGCAGCTGGAATTTTGTTGTGGTTGAAAAACTGCCTTCCAGTGAAAGTACGGCCTCGCCTCTGCTGTTCCATTCTCTGGCAAGAATTGAAAAGTCGGTACTCACAGACTGGCGTGCAGCCGTAAGCGATGCCACAGGCCGGATACTCCGGAACCGGGAAACTGAAGCTGTTGTCTCGGGGCGCAGCCTGCCTTTTTCAGCCAGAGACCGCTCGGCACTGGAAGACGGTATAAAATGGCTGACCAAACCATGGGAAGACAGACCCGAAGACTGCGCCGCAGTTCTCCGTCTGGCCTTTGATTTTATGCGAAAAGCAGCAGAATAAGCTTCTATTCAGACCAGAGCGGGTGACAGAATATCTCTCTAAAGTATAGTATGTCACGGGGGGGAAAATGAGCGGATTTGTACATCTTCATAATCATTCAGACTACTCTCTTCTCGACGGCGCCTGCCGCATTGAAGATTATGTCAATAAAGCTCTGGAAAACGGGATGAAACACATTGGGCTGACCGATCACGGCAACATGTTCGGTGCCCTGCGTTTTGAACAGGCATGCCATGCCGCCGGATTGAACCCTGTTATAGGTTCGGAAGTCTATATTGCCCCGGGCAGCCGCTTTGTAAAACCCACATCCGGTGTTAAATATCACCATATGGTGCTGTATGCCAAGAATGAAACCGGATACCGCAACCTTATGATTCTCACCTCCAAAGGCTACACAGAAGGCTTTTACTACCGTCCGCGGATCGATGACGAACTGCTGGAAGAATATAACGAAGGCCTTATGGCTTCAGCTGCCTGTCTGGCCGGAGAAATTCCCCGTTATATCCAGAAAGGAGATATGGACAAGGCCCGGGAGAAAGCGCTCTACTACCAGAACCTCTTCGGCGAAGGCAACTTCTGGCTGGAAGTAATGAACCACGGCATTCCCGAAGAAGCAGTTGTGCGCCAGGGAATGCGGCAGCTTCAGCAGGAAACAGGCATACCCATTATAGCTACCAACGATATTCATTTCAGAGACCGCGAACACGCCAACGCGCATGATATTTTTATTTGTATTGCCACCGGAAAAAAGAAAAATGAAACCCAGCGTCTTAAAACAGAAAATCCGGAATTTTATTTTAAGACAGAAGAGGAAATGCGCGCCCTTTTTCCCGATTTTACCGATGCCATAGAAAACACGGTTAAACTGGCCGAAAAATGCAATTTAACCATACCCCAGCCGGGAGCCCAGCTGCCGGATTACACTATTCCGGAAGAATTTTCCAACCCCGGCAGCTACCTGCGCAGCCTGACCGAAGAGGGACTGAAAAAACGCTACCCCCAACAAGCCGCGGAGAACGGCGCGGCATGGACAGCCATACAGCAGCGGGCCGACTACGAACTGAAAGTTCTACTGGATATGGGGTTTTCCGGGTACTTTCTGATTGTCTGGGATTTTATTGACTGGGCCCGTAAACATGACATTCCCGTGGGGCCAGGGCGGGGTTCGGGGGCCGGCAGCATTGTCGCGTACGCCTTAAAAATTACCGACATAGATCCTTTGAAATACAACCTTCTGTTTGAACGCTTTCTGAATCCGGAAAGGGTCAGCATGCCCGACTTCGACATTGATTTCTGCTTTGAACGGCGCGGAGAGGTTATTAACTACGTCAATGAAAAATACGGGAACGACAACGTGGCCGGTATATGTACCTTTGGAACACTGAAAACCAAGGCGGTACTCAAAGATGTAGCCAGAGTTCTGGATATTCCTTTCAGTGAATCCAACGCCATTACAAAACTGGTTCCGGAAGGGAAAACACCCGACGGACGGAAAATAACGGTAAAAACCGCGCTGGAAGTGGAGCCGGAACTCCAAAAGTATTACGAGCGCGGCGGAGTCTACAGGGAAATGTTTGATGCCGCGGCCATTCTGGAAGGAATGAACCGCCATGTTTCCACCCATGCCTGCGGAAAAGTTATTGGCCGAAGCAACCTGACCAACTACGTTCCGCTGATTAAAGACCAGAAAACCGACGATATTATTACCGCCTATACCATGGATATTATTGAGCCCTGCGGCCTGGTTAAAATGGACTTTCTGGGTCTTAAAACACTCACACTTCTGCAGAACTGTGAACGGCTCATACGCCGGAATACCCCTGATTTTGATCTGGAAAAAATTCCGGAAGACGATGAAACCACTTTCCGCATGCTGGGGGAAGGCCGCTCTGAAGCCGTTTTTCAGTTTGAAAGCCAGGGCATGCAGAAAATTCTCCGTGAAGCCCAGCCGTCCAGCATTGAAGACCTTATAGCCTTGAACGCCCTCTACAGACCCGGTCCCATGCAGTTTATCAGCCAGTTTGTTGATGCCAGACACGGACGCAGAAAAATTGTCTATCCGCATCCGGATCTGGAAGAAGTACTCAAACCCACATACGGCGTTATTGTTTACCAGGAACAGGTTATGAAAGTGGCCCAGATAATAGGAGGCTTCAGCCTGGGCAAGGCCGATATTCTGCGCCGGGCCATGGGTAAGAAAAAAGAAAAGGAAATGAATAAAATGGAGGTGGAGTTTATTCAGGGAGCCAAAGAAAAAGGCTACTCCGAAAAACTGGCCAAAGACATATACGAAATGCTCAAACCATTTGCAGGTTACGGGTTTAACAAATCGCATGCGGCGGCCTACTCTGTTCTGGCCTACAAAACAGCCTACTGCAAAGCCAACTTCCCGGCTGAATTCTGGGCGGCCAACCTGACCAATGAAATGTCGGACACAAAGAAACTCAAACTGTACCTGGACTTTACACGCGCGGAAAACCTGACAATAAAACCGCCGGACATTACCATTTCCGAACCGCGGTTTACCGTGCACAATGGAAACATTATCTACGGTTTAATGGGCATTAAGGGCATGGGCCAGGCGGCGGCCGAAGCCATTGTCAGCGCGCGTAACAACAAAGGCCCCTTTACTGATTTCATGGATTTTCTGCACAAGGTTGATCTTAAGGCTGTTAACAGGAAAGTTCTGGAAACCGGCATACAGGCCGGGCTGTTCGACTCCATTGAATCGCGCAACCGGGCCACGCTGCTTCACAACCTGGAAAACGTACTTGAAATAGCCCAGAAAGACAAAGAAGATGAAGCGGTTGGTCAGGCATCTCTTTTTGCCGAGGCCGAAGAAGAACTGGAAGTAACCATACCCTGGGAAGAAGTGGAAGGCTGGTCGGAGAAGGAACTGCTGGCCCTGGAAAAAGAGCATCTGGGATTCTACGTATCCGGCCATCCTCTGGACTCGTGGAAAAAAATATGGGAAAAAACTTCCAATCTGGACATCAGTAAAATTGAACGCTCTTCTACCGAGAAGTCCTACACTGTTATGGGTATGATAAAAGATGTCCGCACCCTGGTTACCCGCAAAGGCGACCGCATGGCATTTGCCGTACTGGAAGATTTTAAGGGAACAGTGGAGCTTACGGTTTTCAGCCGGACTTTTGAAAAATACGGTCATATGCTGGTTGAAGACGCCATTGTGGGCGTTACCGGAACAGTGGATCTGAGCCGGGAAAATCCCCAGATAAAAGTAAAGGAAATACGCCCCCCCGAAGAACTCAAGGCCAGCAGACTCCAGGAAATTCATGTCGAACTGACCGACGCGGACTATACCGAAGAAACACTTATAGACCTGCGCTCTTTCTTTCAGGACATTCCCGGCCCCGGTCCGCTTTATATTCACATTCCCGATAAAAACGGAAAAACCGTTATCCGGGCTTCCAACCAGCTGAATCTGTCTCTGGAAGACTACGCCATAAACCGTATTAAACAGCAAAGAAATATTGCCGACGTCTGGAAGGAGTAGTACATTTATACCTATGGATTTTTTTCAACTGACCATGCGCATTCTCAGTGCCTTTCTCATGCTGTATTTCCTGCTTATTATGCTCCGCATTATTTTCAGCTGGATTCAATCAAACAGTCCGAATGTTCTGAGAATTAAACAATTCATCCACCGAACCACCGATCCGTACATGCGGCATTTCCAGGGAATATCCTGGCTCCGCTTCGGAATGCTCGATTTTTCACCCGTGCTTGGCCTGGGGATTTTGAGTTTTCTGCTCTACATAACCCAGAATCTCTCTGCGGGCCGTTTTCCCGGTGTTGGAGAACTGCTGCTGTGGCTTATCAGCATGATCTGGGGAATAGCGGCTTTTTTCATAATGATTATAGCCATTACCATGCTGGTACGTCTGGTAACTCTTTTTACAGTTAAAAACCGGCGGCCCCAGTGGCTTGACAGGCTGGACGCGTTTCTGTTTCCGAAAGTGTCCCGGATTATGGGATTTTTCACGGCGAAAACCGTTCCCTATCCAACGGCGCTTGGAATATCAGCGGCCGCGCTGCTTATTATCCGTTTTGGGCTTGAATACCTGCTGCGGCAGTTTCTTTTCCCTTTACTGCTGAATATCTAAAAGAACAAACGGAGAATACCTGTGAATAAAACAACCGGTTTTCTCTTATTACTCATTCTCCTGTGCGCCTTTGTTTCGTGCGGGGGGCCCTCATCCCCGGAGCCGTCTGCCCGCCGGGGAGTTCTGGATTTAACTGACTGGAACTTTGAAAAAGACGGAAATATCAAACTGAACGGCGAGTGGGAATTCTACTGGCAGAAATTTCTTGAACCGCAGCCGGATAAAGATAAACAGCTACAACAGAAACCGGACCTTTACATAAAGGTACCCTCTGTATGGAACAAAGCCGTTATTAACGGTAAACCCCTTAAAGGCAGCGGCTACGCCACTTACAAACTCACCATTCTTCTGCCCGGGAATATTAATGAAGTACCTCTGGCCATAAGAACCCGCGATGAATCCACATCGTACAAACTCTACGCCAATGACAAACTGCTGGCTGAAAGCGGAACCGTGGGTTATTCCATCTACAGCTATTCCCCCCGGTACAAACATCTTGTCAAACCCCTCCAGCCGGAAAACGGAAAAATTGTGCTGCTGATGCAGATTGCCAACTTCCACTACCAGAAAGGCGGTATGTGGGAAAGCCTTCTGCTGGGCAGCGAAGAAAAAATTACCCGGAAAACATACAGCTATTTTGCCCTGGATTTACTGGTTTTCGGCGCGCTTTTTCTAATGAGTTTTTATCATCTGGCGCTCTACATTCTCAGACCCGACGAACGCTCCGCTTTGTATTTCTTTTTTCTGACTCTCATTATTGCCGTCAGAATACTCTTCCGCAGTGAAATGAGCATTGATACCCTGATACCCAATATTAATTTTCATTTTCATGTGGCTGTTGAATACATGACAGTCTACCTGTCAGTGCCTTTATTCATGATGTTTCTGCACAATCTGTTTAACGAAACCTTCCGGGATATTCCAACTGTTGTTATTATAGCTGTTTCCGCCTTATTTGCCCTGACTCCCGTTGTACTGCCCATACGCATTTTTACATCTCTTATACGCCTCTACCAGCTGATTGCCCTGCTGGCTGTTATATTCATAATTCAGGGATTAATTGCGGCTGTGGTGAAGCGTTATGAAGGCGCCGTTCCCGCGTTGGCCGGAACCATTGTGTTAGTTCTTACTTCCATTAACGATGTACTCTACACCAGCAACATTCTGAACATTGGAGAAATGGCCTACCTGGGGCTGCTGGTTTTTGTCTTCTGTCAGGCTTTTATCCTGGCTCTGAAATTTTCCCGGGCATTCCGTTCCATTGAAAAACTCAGCGGACATCTGAAGGAAATCAACATTGCCAATTCCCGCCTCATTCCCAGGGAGATGCTGAGTTTCCTGAATAAAAAAAGCATTGTTGATATTCAGCTGGGTGATCATGTTGAACAAAACATGTGTGTAATGTTCGCGGATATCCGGAATTTTACCGCGCTTTCTGAATCAATGTCGCCGGAAGATAATTTCCGTTTTATCAACTCCTACCTCAGCAGGATAGGGCCCATTATTTCCGCGGAAAAGGGATTCATAGACAAGTATATGGGCGACGGTATTATGGCTCTTTTCCCCAATAAGGCTGAAGACGCCATTAACGCCGCCGTCCGCATGCAGAGAGAAATTATTAAGTATAATCAGCACAGGCAGCGTCTGAATTACAGACCTGTCCAGGCCGGCATTGGCATTCATGCCGGTTCCCTCATGCTGGGTACAGTGGGAGAAAAAAACCGTATGGATGCCACTGTTATTTCAGATTCCGTAAATTTGTCATCGCGTATAGAAGGTTTGACAAAGTTCTACAATGTGCAGATTATTATTACCAGCAATGTTCTGGATGCCGTTCACAACAAGGCGGCGTTCAGCTACAGACAGCTGGGACATGTGAAGGTTAAAGGCAAAACAAAGTCTGTAACAATATACGAAATATACGACGGATATCCGCCGGAAAAACAGGCATTAATTTCGCAGACCCGTAAAGACTTTGAGAATGGTATTGAATACTTTTACCGGTCTGATTTCAGGAACGCCGCGGTGTATTTTCAGAAAGTGCTGAACCTGCATCCCCAGGATAAAACAGCTTCCCTCTTTCTGGAAAAAGCCGCAGCGCGCCAACTTCCATAAAGGAGCAGCCCTTCAGGCAGACTGTAAATTCATGAAACCAGCTACACAATACAGCAAAAAAAGGTTTTCTGATGTTTTTCTCTGAACTGCGCCAGCCTGCAGCGAATATTCCAGGGCTTGGACCTGCTGCCGTAAAAAGCCTTGCAGCGCTCGGAGTGCATAATATTGCTCAGCTTCTGCGCCATTATCCGCTGCGTTACGAAGACCGCCAGACCCCGGTTTGCCTGGCGGAATCCTCCGCGCAGCATCCGGCCTGTACTGTGGCTTCAGTACTTTCACACTCGTATATCCGCTGGAAAAAAGGCCGGGCATTGAAAATTACAGTGGAAGATGAAAGCGCC
>PDRU01000150.1 GCA_002748225.1 Spirochaetales bacterium
TTTTGGGAGTATTTTTCAGGGAACAACATTTAACCCGGCCGGTGCCGGATGGCCATCTTGACAGCGGAGTGCTCGAAACGTAACGTTAGGCCATGATGTTTACCGGAAAACGACGGACTGTTATTCTGCTTTTTGCCGGCCTGCTTATCCTTTCAGGTGCTGTTCTGGGAACAGCTCTGGGACTGAGCATTGCCGTGAATCACAATACCCGCAACATGGACGAACTGATGGCATCCCGGCCGGCCATTCCTTCCCGGCTGCTGGATATTAACGGAGAACTCATAACGGAATTCTTCTCCGATGAAAAACGGGACATCGTTCCCATTACTTCCTTACCTGAAAACCAGATATACGCCCTGCTCACCCGGGAAGATGCGCCGTTTTTTGAGCATAAGGGTGTGGCTGTCGGAGGACTTTTCCGGGCATTTATACGCAGCTTTCAGCACCTTATTACCGGTAAAGGCTCCCTGCAGGGTGCCAGTACCCTTACCATGCAGCTGGCCGGCAGCCGGCACGCGGACCGCTCGGTTGTGAAGGTCAGCCGGAAACTCAAGGAAATATGGTGGTCTTTTCAGCTGGAAAGACGCTTTACCAAACAGGAGATTCTGGAGCAGTACCTGAACACCGTGTATTTCGGGCATAACACTTACGGTGTGGAAGCGGCCAGCCAGTTCTTTTTCGGCCACTCTGCTGTAGATAATTCTCCGGCTGAATCGGTTATGCTGGTTATTCAGCTGGCCGGTTCGGGCCTGTATTCCCCCTTTATACATCCCAACGCTGCGAGGGAACGTCAAAAGGAAATTCTGAATCAGATGGTGGATGCCCGCCATATTTCAACCGATCTGGCCGACAGTTCTTTTGATAACTACTGGGCCGGCTTCGACTGGTCGCGTTCGTCTTCAGATTCCCCCTATTTTGACCGGCTGGCCAACGACCAG
Source organism: Spirochaetales bacterium (assembly GCA_002748225.1). Classification (GTDB taxonomy): domain Bacteria; phylum Spirochaetota; class Spirochaetia; order DSM-2461; family DSM-2461; genus UBA2779. The sequence continues at coordinate 939 of PDRU01000150.1, forward strand.
GCGCCTTACTTTACCGAGTACATCCGCTCTCAGATAGACCAGTACCTTTTTGGGCAGCAGGATATATACCGGGACGGATATACCATTTACACAACACTCAACCTGAGCTACCAGAAAGAAGCGGAAAAAGCCGTTCAGGCCGGTCTGAGAGAATGGAACGAAATGTTCCAGAATGACAGAAGCGGAAAAACAGGCTATGCCGCTTCCAATTTGACGCCCATGATCGATCTGCTTTCCCTGTCTTTCGGCATTCCGGAAATCCGCGTGGCCGGAGCCCAGCGCAGGAAGCTGGCTCAGGAATTCATGGACAGTGAATTCACACCTGTTATGGATATGATGGCCATGACATTCGGGCTGGGCGATCTGAAATCCGCGGCCAACATTTCCTACAACCGGGCCCGGGCTTTCGCAAAGAAAAACAATGTTGAAACAGCTCTGGTAACTCTCGATAACCGTACAGGCTACATTCTGGCCATGATAGGCGGCAGTGAATTCAACCGGAACAACCAGTTCAACCGCGCCATGGATGCCAAAGTTATGCCGGGCTCGGCATTCAAACCGCTTTACTACGCGGAAGCCATCAGTTCCGGACAGTTCACACCCGCCACTCTTATTTATGACGGACCGGAAGTGTTTATAAGTCCGGACGGAACTCCCTACATCCCCGGAAATTACGATGGTAAATATCATGGAAATGTGCTACTGCGTACAGCTCTTTCAAAGTCGTATAATATTCCGGCCCTCAAAATTCTGAAAGCCGTTGGTTTTGACGCGGCCATAAACAGGGCGGCCGCTCTTCTGGGTATTACCGATCCCCAGGAAATTGGTTCAACTTTCGACCGGGTCTATCCCCTGGGTCTGGGAACCCTCAGCGTAACTCCGGTTCAAATGGCCCGGGCCTACGCTACCATGGCCAACCGCGGACAGGCAGTGGAACCGCTGGCCATCCGGTACATTGAAGACCGGGACGGCAATGTTATTGTAAATCCGGAAAGAGAAATGAGAGAGGAGCAGGAACGCAAAAACACTCAGATACTTTCTCCGCAGGCCGCATACATTATGAGCAGTCTGCTGCAGTCGACCATACGCAGCGGTACACTCTACTACGCCAGACGTTATGTGGAAGGCTTTGACGGAATGCCCATGGCCGGTAAAACCGGTACCACACAGAACTGGACCAATGCCTGGACCATGGGATTTTCCCCCTACTACACAACGGCGCTCTGGGTTGGATTTGATAAACAGGGGAACTCTCTGGGAACAGGAATGACAGGAGCCCGTACAGGACGGGCCTGGTCGGCCTATATGAAGAACATCCATAAAGATTTACCCCGAATTGATTTTCCCCGGCCGGAAACCGGAATTGCGGAACGGAATATCGATATACGGACCGGAATGCTGCCGGAAGAAGGCACCCCCGAAGACTTCATTCGCCGGGAAGTGTTTATTGCCGGTACCCAGCCGACAGCCCGCAGCACCATTGCCCGGTTTGAAAACGAGCGCAACGATGAACTGTCCATCAAAATTGC
>PDRU01000120.1 GCA_002748225.1 Spirochaetales bacterium
GTTCACGGTGTAATGGTGGAAGTACAGGGTATGGGCGTGCTGATTCAGGGAGAAAGCGGAATTGGAAAAAGCGAAACCGCCCTTGAACTGCTCGACCGGGGACACAGACTGATTGCCGATGATTCGGTCCGCATAAAATGCCTGCACGGCAACACCCTGTGGGGTTACGGACTGGGAAACGCCCTTGGATACCATATGGAAATTCGGGGCCTGGGCATTATTGATGTTTCCCATGTGTACGGACTGAACGCCATAATAGACAGCAAACAGATTGAACTGGTTTTTCAGCTGGAAGAATGGGATAACCGGAAAAACTACAACCGTCTGGGAACCAGTGAAGAAAAGCTGACCCTGCTGAACGTCAGCATACCCCTCATTACCATTCCCGTAAAACCCGGACGGAACATTCCCGTTCTGATAGAAGCCGCTGTAATGAACCAGCACCTGAAAAGGAAAGGACTGAACGCGGCCAGAAATTTCAACCAGAAACTGATCAGAAGAAATAATAGCGACAGCGCCCGCAATATCTGGTATAGTCAGGAAAATTACAGGCAGGAAGGCGCTTAAATGACAACACGTAAGGTGACAATACTCAACCGGGCCGGAATACATGCCCGCCCGGCCTCCATGATTGTCCAAACCGCAGAACTTTATGATTCTTCCATCTGGTTTGAGAAAGATAATGCCCGCATTAACGCGAAATCCATAATGAACGTTCTTACTCTGGAAGCCGTGTACAAAACCGAATTGGTCATCGGCGCGGAAGGTCCGGATGAAGAAGAAGCTGTCGCGGAACTGACCGCGCTCTTTGAAAGCAAATTTGAAGAAGAATAATCTTTGGTTTTTCATCTAAAAACAGTTATCTCTGCGGCTGTGCGGTATATTAATTATACGACTCTATGAAAACCGTTTTGATGAAACTGCAGCAATGCGCCGGAAACGGACTGTTTTCTGCCGGTTTCAGCCCAGTGCTTATTCTGTTTTCCATTATTATTCCTCCGGTATTTATAATTCTGTCCGGAATATTTGTGTTCAGGACTTTCAACCGGTGGCGCAGCGGCGTTCCGGAAGCCCGGCTGAGGCTCAGGCTGATCCGCATTTTTACCTTTGCGGTACTGGGAACACTGCTTCTGCTCGGTCTTTTTGCCTTTCTATTCATCCGGCTGGTTCTTCTTTACGGGAGCCAGCCTGTTTTTCTGTGGATTTTCCTGGCCGGGCTGCTGATATTACTGGTACTGCTCTCGGGCATTCTTTTCAGCGGACAGGTAATCCGGCCTCTGGCAGCTCTGGGAGAAGCCGCCGAGAAAGCTTCCCGGAAAGCCTGGCAGACAGAATACGCGCTGCAGCCTCTTTCCGATCCTTCAGGAGAAATGGATTTTTTCATCAAATCCATAAATCAGATGATAGGAGAACGGGAAGGACACCGTGTTGCGCAGGTTCAGTCCGAGAAAGTAGCAACCTGGAAAAACATAGCGCAGCAGCTGGCGCATGAACTGCGCAACCCCCTCACCCCCATCAAACTCTCCGCCCAGAGAATTCAGCTCAAGGCTCTGGAGGGCCGTCTGGATGATAAAACGCTGCAGAACACCCTTGAACTGATTCTGAACAAAGTGGACATTATGGATGAAATGCTTCAGGCTTTCCGGGATTTTGCCGGCAGCAGCTCTCCGCGTCCTGAAAAATTCTGTCTGCAGACAATTCTGAAGGAAGCCGTAGAGGAATTCCGGGAAAAAGAACCGGATATACAGTGGGCCGAGACATCCGGCAGTACTGATACAAACATTTGGGCTGACAAAAAACAGATCCGTCAGGTTATAATTATTTTGTTAAAGAACGCTTCAGAAGCCAAAGCAGGGAAGGTAACAACATATCTGGAACCGGCGGCCAGGAGCTCTGACAAGTATCTGCGGATTCGGATAGAAGACGACGGAGAGGGCATCGATCCAGCGCAGGGCCAGAAGATTTTTCAGCCCTATGTTACTTCCCGCCCGGACAATTCAGGTCTTGGGCTGGCGATAGCTGAACGGATCATCTATGATCACCAGGGAAGAATCTGGTTTGAGCCGAATACGGAGTCCGGAACAAGCTTTTTTATTGATTTGCCAGTTGGAGAAAATACATGAACCATATTCTGATTATTGATGATGAAGCCTCCATTCAGGAGGTTTTAGCCGACATTCTCAGGGATGAAGGCTACCAGGTAGATACAGCAGACGACGGAATTGAGGGTCTTAGGCTGCTCAAAACCGAGCCTGTAGACGTTGTTTTTCTGGATGTACAGCTTCCCGGCAAAGGAGGCATTACAGTTCTGGAAGAGATTAAGCAGGAATGGCCCAATATGGAAGTTATAGTTATTTCCGGCCACGGTAATGTGGAAACAGCTGTAAAAGCCATAAAGCTGGGTGCTTTCGACTATCTTGAAAAACCTTTGGATATGGGGAGGGTTCTTTCCATTACCCGCAATGCCCTGCGCATGGAAGCCCTGCGCAGGGAAAACGCCGCGTTAAAGAAAAAAAACTTTCCGGAAGATGAAATGGTAGGGAAAACTCCCGCCATGCAGCGGATCAGGGAAATTGTTGAGCAGAGCGCCCCCTCAGATTCCCGGGTAATGATTCTGGGTGAAAACGGGACAGGCAAAGAGCTGGTTGCACGGATGATTCACAGCCGCAGTTCCCGCGCAGACCGTCCCTTTGTAGAAGTAAACTGTGCCGCAATTCCGGACAACCTGATTGAAAGCGAACTGTTCGGACACGAAAAAGGAGCCTTTACCGGAGCTGTTGCCCGAAGACGCGGCAAATTTGAAGCAGCGGACGGGGGCACCCTGTTTCTTGATGAAGTAGCCGATATGAGCGCCGAGGCTCAGGCAAAGGTTCTGCGGGCCGTGCAGGAGATGCGTTTCGAGCGGGTGGGAGGAGAAGAACCCATTCATGTAAACGTACGGATTATTTCCGCAACCAATAAAGACATCCGCCGGGAAATAGACAGCGGCCGTTTCCGGGAAGATCTGTATTTCCGGCTGAATGTCATTCCCATTAACGTACCGTCGCTTCGGGAACGCAGTGAGGATTTACCCCTGCTGATCAACTATTTCAGCCGCAAGTCCATTACGCCTGAAAGCACCGGAACGCCCGGAACAGGACTAAAATTTTCCGCGGAGGCCATGGAGCTGCTGTCAAACTATTCCTGGCCCGGCAATATCAGGGAGTTGAAGAATTTTGTTGAGAGGGTTAGCATACTGGCAGATGAATCAGTCATTGCTCCGGATACTGCCCGTTATTACCTTGGCGAAGCAACTCTCCGCCCGGTAGAACAAAGCGGAACGGAGTACAATTCAATGAAACTGGCTGAAGCCAGAGATTTATTTGAAAAACGGATAATTGAACATCGGCTGAACGAAAACGGCGGCAATGTTTCCCGTACAGCACAGGCCCTTGGGGTTTACCCGAGTAATCTGCACAGTAAAATCCGTAAGTACGGTATAGAGATACGCAAATGAAAGGCCCAACCAAACGACAGAGTGAAGTTCTCAATTTTATCCGCACTTTTGTCCGGGAGCATAAATACCCGCCAACCATCCGTGAAATAGCCGGACACTTCAGTATTTCCGTTAAAGGCGCTTACGATCACCTCAAAGCTCTTGAAAAAAAAGAACTGATATCCTGCGACACCAACCGTTCCCGCGCCATTGAAATTATGGAGCAGGAACAGGACGGAGCTGAAAGCCCGGTGCAGGTTCCCATTCTGGGACATGTCGCTGCCGGCACCCCGCTTTTTGCTGAAGAGAACTACCAGGGCTCCCTGTCTCTGCCGGTATCCATGGTAGGCAGGGGAAACGTCTTCGCGCTCAAGGTGGAAGGCGACAGCATGATCGAAGCCGGCATTATGGACGGAGATATTGCTGTTTTTACCCAGCAGCATGTAGCCGAGAATGGTCAGATTGTTGTTGCCATGGTAGACGAAGCGGTAACACTGAAACGGTTCTACAAAGAAAAAAACCGTGTACGCCTTCAGGCGGAGAACCCGGCCTATCCGCCGCTGTACACTGCAGATGTCCGGATTCTCGGATGTCTCAAACAGCTGATACGGTCCTACTGATGAGGCAGAAAGTGCTTCCCGTTTATTTTTTTCCGGGGCCGGAAACCGGAAGAAAAAAAAACCGGATTGACGCAATAAACTCAGCCATGAAGCAGGCTGACGGCCAGGAGCCGGAGTTTCACCGCTTCTATCCATTTGATTCCGCGCCCGACCAGATTGTCTCAATTCTCCGTAACGGCTCGCTGTTTTCTTCGCGAAGGCTCATCCAGGTAGCCGATGCCCACACGCTGAAAAAGCCGGATTTACAGATTTTCAAAGATTATATCAACACCCCCTCCCCTGAAGCTGTTCTGATATTTACCACTGACGAAACACCCGGCTCACGCGACTATCCCCGCGAACTGGCCAAGGCTCTTCCCAAAGCGGCCGTGGAAGTATTCTGGGAAATGTTTGAACGGGACAAGCGTGGATGGGTTATGCGGTTTTTCCGGGAAAAAGGACTCCGGATAGCTCCGGAAGCTGTTGATTTACTGCTGGATATGACAGAAGGAACAACCGAAGCGCTCACGGAAGCCTGCGGACATCTGGCCTTTGCCTCAGGCGCGGATAAAGGGAAAATAATAAACGAAGAAGATGCCGATTCCGTACTGGAACACAGCAGGGCCGAAACTGTGTACACACTTTTTGACCGTTTCTGCAAACGGGATTTAACCGGAGTTCTGGACGCCTGGAGAAAAATAGTTCATTCTGATCCCATGATGGCAGACCGGGCGCCGGCTCTTCTGCTTAACCCTCTGATTAACCTGCGCGATTTCAAAGTGCTGGTTTCCAGAGGACTCCCGCGGGAACAGGCCGCGCAGGAACTGAAGCTCAGAGGCGGTAAAAGAGCTCTGCGCTCCTACAACAACGGAGTATCCGCGTTTTCTCAAGAGGAATTAAACAGAGCCCTGGACAAACTTATAGACCTTACAGCCTGGCTCCGCAGCGCCCCCCGGGAGTCCGGTCATCTCAAATTTGAGTTCTGGATGTGCCGCGCGCTGGCCGGATAACAGATCTGAAAAAGATCTAAGGACCGGCGGAACCGCCCTCATAATAGTACAGCCGGATAACCTCTGTGTCGGCCCGGTGCAGAATCTTCACATAAAGAGTCTGTGTGTTTTCATCATATTTCCAGCCGGCATAGTAGCGCTGAAAATTCGGATCACTGTTCCAGTCTATTCCCTGCATGTTAAAACGGATAAAGGGTTTTATGCCGTGTACCGCCAGATGATGTGTACCGCCGGAGGGGAAATCCAGAGTAATACTGGTTTCCCGCGGAGTACTCCGCACAGTAAATCTCTCGGCCGCCGTCAGTGCCCAGGCTCCCGTTCCCAGCTCTTTAACCAGCGGTATCATGCGGGGGAATGCCGGAAGTTCGGCAACACCGGCCATAATGTCTTCCGGAGGAATTTTACCTTTGGACAATACTTCTCCGTTTCCTTCAAAAAAGAGATTCCGGGGAATCATACCCTTATCATCGGCGGTTCCCAGTGCCGACAGGACCAGCTGTCTTCCCGCGGCCTGATAGAACGCGCTGTTATTTCTGCGGGCTTCTTCCCGAAGCAGCAGGCCGGCATTTACACTGAGGGCTAAATTAATGGAACCGTCATCCTCAACCAGCCATAAACCATCCTGAACCCAGAATACCCGCGGAAGCAGGTAGTCATCAAAAAGCTTTTCACGGAGTGCCGGGTCACCGGAGCTGTCCAGGGAAAGATTTTCAGCTTCCTGCAGAAGGGATATGCGGTTAACAACCTCCGCGTTGGAAATACCCTCATCAATGCCTTCCCTGACCATTTGAAGCAGCTTCTGAGCCTGGTCTCTGTATCCGCTGTTAAGCAGGGCATCCAGGGCCGCAGGGCTTTCCGGAGCCGCTTCTCCCTTATCAATGGCGGAAATAAGCTGTTTTGCGGTATTACTCTGCTCCCTCAGCAGCCCCTGCGTCTGATTAACAATATTTCCAAGGTACGGGCTGGGAAGCCAGTTAATTTCCCTGGGAGCATTTTCTGCCGAGGAAAGAACATTCTGAAAAACCTGTGTCAGCTGATTTCTGGAAACCGCATCGGCCAGAAATGCCGCCGCAAGACTGTTATCCCAGCGGACCGTTCCTTCTTCATCCTCCCAGAGGCCGCTGCGGCTGTTTCTGCGGAACTTCCACCCCTCACGGCTCTTGTAAAGCCAGTCTTCCAGTACTTTTGAATACATGGACTCGGAAGCGGGCGTCTGCTGCCGGAACCATTCAGCCGCCTGAATACCGCCGCCCTTGTCGTCTTCCGCAAACAGAACAACCGGTTCAGCTTTATTCAGCACAACCAGTTTCAGAATGTGGTTTTCCGGACTCCATGACGATTCACTGGGAAGAGAGGCAATATAATCTCTGTCTTTATGGGTTATTTCCAGTTTGACAGGCCGGCTGTCTACCACGGTAAGAACTGTGGAACCTTCCGGGCGGAGGGGCAGCTCCATAAAGGCCACCGGAGGAACGGTGGACGGAATAATGGGAGTAAGGGTTATACCTGTTCCGTGAGAATCAAGAGAAAGCGAAAAACCCGCATCGTGCTCCAGACTGACATTAATGGAATCTTTAGTGTAATCCCACCCGGTAATACTCACCGGATGGCGGATACCGTCTTCCGTTGTAATAACAGCCTCATTTCCGCGGCGGAACAGGAATTCCAGGCCGTTAAAGGATATTTTGAGGCGCCGGATCTGGGCTGAAGCCAGAGATGTGCCGATACTGGAATAACCTTTAACTGTCATTTCGCCTACAGCAGCGCTGAAGGAATCGACGCGTGTAAAATGAACTGTGAGAAAAACAACAGCCAGGAGTGCGTAAGCCGTGAAAAAGAACCTGCGGCCGGGAATAAAACGAGTCATCCTCCCTATAATACCGATGGGAGCGGTGCTCTACAAGATTACTATTCCGAAGGGTATGTTGTCCGAAGCCTTCCCGGCAGGATATTATAGAGAAACCAAGGAGACTGCATGAACCGAAAAATTATCACAGCACTGGCCCTGTTATTGTGCATAATAACTGCCGCGGCAGCGCAGCAGAACAGCAACAGCCTTTCCCAGCAGACAATAAAGACTCTTGAAAAGCAGGGCGTGAAAAACATGGATGAAGAATCCAAAATTCTTTATGCCATTCTTCTCCAGAATGACGGCCGCGTTGCTGAATCCAGGAAGGTACTGGAAGCCTTGGTAAAGAGCAATCCCGCATCAGCAGAAGGATGGTTCAACCTGGCCATGATGGAACATGCCGCAGGCAATACGGAAAAACGGGATGAAGATCTGAAAAAAGCTCTGGATGTTAATCCCCATTATGCTGAAGCACACGCCTTTGCAGGCAAGCTGGCCATTGCAGAAGAGGCATGGGAAGACGCCGAAAAGAGCCTTAAACTCGCTCTGAATTATAATCGCAGCAACGCAGAATCTCTGACAGCACTGGCCTGGGTGTATGCCAACACCGACCGGCTGAACAAGGCTCTGACGCTTCTGGATGAAGCCATAGAACTGGAACCCGATTTTGCCTACCCATGGGTAGACCGTTCACGGGTAAACAAGGCCCTGAAAAACTACAAAGAGGCTGAAGAAGACATCAGTAAAGCCATTAAGCTGGAACCGGAGGTTGCCTGGCATTATCTGGATCGTGCCCGGGTGCGTCTGAACTGCTTCAAAAACTACAGCGGCGCGCTTTCCGATCTGGAGATGGTGGAACAGCTCGATCCGGATAATTTCTTTGCCCTTGTTTATCTGGCCGGATTACACGACGAACAGCGGCGTTACAATAAAGCGCTGAAATACTACACGAAAGTAATAAAAGCCCGTCCAGACTATTTCTGGGCCTATGAACCGTTAGGCAAGCTGTACTGGATGAAAGGCAATTACACCAAGGCCGCAAAATGGTTTGCCAAAGTTGAGCCAGAAGAAAAAAAGGACTTCACTCCGGTACTGATGCATGCACTGGCGCTGGAAAGATCCGGTAAATGGGATAAGGCCCAAAAGATATTATCCGAACTGGCCCGTCAATACAAAAAGTCAGAGACCGCCTACGAAGTAATCCGTTTCATAATGGAACGCAACAACGACTTTTACGCCGTGAACGCATTGAACAACGAAACCGAGAAGATGCTCCGGGAAAAACTGTGGCTGTACATGGGTATTGTTTATGAAATAACCGGGAATAAGGCCAGCGCCCAGTCTGTGTACGAACGGCTGGCTGACCGGCAGGGAGAACTGGAGTTTGATATTGCTTACGCGGCTGTAAACGGAATGGACGGCTGAAATGGAAAAGTCTTTCTCTGCTGAAAAAATTTCGGATACCCAGACACGCATACACACCGGTTCACGCGAAATTCTTATTGTAGGAACAGCACATGTCTCTGCTCAGAGTCTGACTGACGTACAGGACGCAATAGCCGCAGAGACGCCTGACCATGTCTGTGTGGAAATAGACACAGAAAGGCTGAAGAACCTGGAAAACGGACGTAAATGGTCAACAACAGACCTGAAAGATGTTCTGCGCAAGGGCAAGGGCTTTATGATGCTGGCCAATCTTGCCCTGGCTTCCTACCAGCGGCGCCTGGGAGAAGACACGGGTGTTCAGCCGGGAGACGAAATGAAAGCGGCTGTAACCGCCTCCCGGGAAGCCGGAATTCCCTTTTCCTGCAGCGACAGATCTATTCAGACAACTCTCAGCCGGGCATGGCGCAAAAGCGGTTTCTGGTCAAAAATGAAACTGCTTGCTTCTCTGACAGCCTCTGTTCTCAGCAACGAAAAAGCTTCACCGGAAGATATTGAAAACCTGAAAAAAACAGACGCCATGCAGGGTATGATGCAGGAAATGGCCAATTACCTTCCCTCTGTAAAAACCGTACTGATAGACGAAAGAGACCGTTACCTGGCTTCCAGTATTTTTACGGCTCCGGGAGAAAAAGTTCTGGCTGTTGTTGGAGCCGCGCATATTCCCGGCATTGTAAAAAACATGGAAGAAATGGCCCGGGGAAGTGCAACCGCGGATGTGTCGGAAATTGACAGTATTCCTCCCCGCCCCTGGTTCAATAAGGCTTTACCCTGGATTATTCCGGCGTTAATTATCGGACTTTTTGTAACCGGGATTGTCCGCTCCGGCATGCAGAAAGGCTTTGAAATGAGTCTGGTATGGGTGCTGGCAAACGGTATTCCGGCATCGATAGGCGCCCTGATTGCTCTGGCTCACCCCCTGACCATTCTGCTCAGTTTTATTGCGGCTCCCATAACCTCGCTGAATCCCACCATAGGCGTAGGCATGGTCAGCGGCCTGCTGGAATATCTTTTCCGTCCCCCTCAGGTGAAGGATATGGAAACGCTGAACAAAGAAATTCTAACCGTACGCGGATGGTACCGGAACCGTGTAACCCGTATCCTGCTGGTATTTTTCCTCAGCTCTGTGGGAAGTACAATTGGAACTGTTACAGCCATTCCCTGGCTGACCCGGATTGCCGGAAGCTGAAACTCTAAGCCGAAGCTGCAGCTGCCACAGCCTCTTTAATGCTCCGGCAGGGCGTTCCCTGACCGGGGAATGTACCGGCTTCGTCTTCCGCTGATGCCGCTATCCAGCGGCTCAGCCCTGTATCGACCGCAGTTTTAATACGCCGCCGCAGATGAGGTACCGGCCGCACTTCCCCGGCCAGGGACAGCTCTCCAACGGACATCAGCTCCCGTGGAACCGGTTTTTCGGAACGGGCGGAAAACAGAGCCATGGCCAGAGCCAGCTCGGACCCCGTATCTGTTACCCTCAGTCCTCCGGCTACATTGACGTAAATATCCTGGTCAGAAAGCCTCAAACCGGCATGCCGTTCCAGCACCGCGGCGACACGGCTTACCCGGGCACTGTCCATACGGTCGGCATAAACGCGCCCGGAAGCCCCTTTTGCCGTTACGGTAAGGGCCTGAATTTCCACCAGAAGAATTCGGGAGCCTTCGTATACGGCTGTTACAGCACTGCCAACCGGCACATTATCCCTGCGGTGCTCCAGAAACAGACCGGCCGGATCCGGTATGGGCAGCAGGCCCTGCGGCCCCATGCGGAACAGTCCAACTTCATCAACCGACCCCATGCGGTTCTTCGATGCCCGCAGAATGCGCAGGTCTGTGGATGAATGATCAAAATACAAAACCGTATCCACCAGATGCTCAATAACCTTGGGTCCGGCAATGGTGCCCTCGCGGGTAACATGCGCAATCAGGAAAAGCGGCGTATGAGAAGCCTTGGCCCAGGCTGTCAGCCGGTAGCCGGCTGTTTTCAGCTGATTCGGAGTGCCGGGTACAGCACCCGCTTCCATGGAAAGAAGGGTCTGGATAGAGTCAATTACCAGATATGCCGGCCTTGTGTTCTCCAGAACCGCCAGCAGGTTTTCCAGATTTGTTTCACAGAGAATATCCAGGCTGTCCTGAGCCAGAGAAAGGCGGTCAGCCCGGTTTTTCACCTGAACAGGCGACTCTTCTCCGGAAACATACAGACCTTTTCCCGGCAGGACAGCTGCCACCTGGAGCATCAGCGTGGACTTGCCTATGCCGGGCTCTCCGCCCAGAAGAACTGTTGTTCCGGGCACCAGACCGCCGCCCAGCACCCGGTCCAGTTCTCCAATACCTGTAGGATAACGTTTGGGCGGACAGGCTTCCACTTCAGAGAGCAGCTGCGGCACAGGCGCTTCCTGCAGCACACCCGGCAGAAGGGAAGAGCGTCCCGCGGAAGTTTTACCCGAAGCAATACGCACTTCCCGCAAGCTGTTCCACTCCCCGCAGGAGGGGCAGCGGCCCAGCCACCTGGAAGTATCATAACCGCACGATTCACATACAAAGGCGCTCTGCTTTGCTTTAGCCATGCGCTCAGTCCCCGCTGACGGCTGTCAACTCCATTTCAAAGATGAGCCAGCTGTTCGGAGCAATAGGGCCGTATCCCTGTTCTCCGTAGGCCAGATGCGGAGGTATTATAACCTGCCGGATTTCTCCCGGCCGCATCTCTGTTACCATTTCAATCCATCCGGGAATAACTCCGTCTTTACCCAGAATAAAATCAAAAGTCTGGCCCCGCGGACGGGAACTGTCAAAGACCGTACCATCCAGAAGAGTACCGGTGTAATGCATGGAAACCTGCATGCCGGCTTTCGGCGGCTCGCCCTCTCCCGGGCTCAGAACAGAATAATAAATACCGGTGGGAGTTTTTTTATAGTCCGCTCCGAGCAATTCAATGGCCTGAGACAGAAGAGGTTCTTCCTGAGCCAGTTCCCGCATTATACTGTCATTTACTTCATTTCTGAGCTGATTAAAAGCAGCCTCGTCGAATTTGAGGTTCTGCACAGCTTTCCCTTTACGCAGAATGCGCACCGACTCTATCCGGTCTCCTTTTTGAAGTTTTTTGACAACCTTTGCGCCCGAAACAACCATTCCTAACGGGGTATATTTGGTTTTAAGAAAATCATCTCCGCTTTGGATAATAAAAAACCGCGTAGCCGAAGTTTCTTCCAGAAATCCGTCCATCAGCAGCACACCGGCCAATCCGGTATTAATATTGCCGCCCTTTTCGCGGGGAAAAGTGGATGATGGTTTACCGGCAAATACCGCATAATTGGAAACATGCCGGTCAAACACCAGTCCGTTAAACGAAGAAGTCTGCCCAAGAGAACCTTCCGCCCTTCCGCAGAAATTTGTTACGGTCAGAGGAACACCTTCGTAATCCAGACGGAAAATCATTACCCCGCGGTTACTGTTTATCTCCGCGTACAGTCCGTCTGTCAGCTCGTCTTCCGCCTGAAAAACATCCGGAAGGCCGCGGGCTGTCAGAAGAACAGCGGTCAGACACAAAAGGACAAGAACGCTCAGAATTTTTTTCATTTGCCTGAGTCCTGAAAATCCAGCAGCTCAACATCGAAAACAAGCCAGCTGTTCGGCGGTATAATAGGCGGATAGCCCTGTTTGCCGTAGGCCATTTCAGGAGGCAGTATAATTATTCTGCGCTCTCCCTTCTTCATCTGCTGAAAAATATAATCCCATCCGGGAATAACCTGTCGGCCCCCCAGTATAAAACTAAACGGCTCTCCTCTGTCCCGGGAACTGTCAAACTGTTTGGTATCCATAAAAGTGCCTGTGTAATGCACTGTTATGTTTGCGCCGGGAGAAGGTTTTGCCCCTGTTCCTTCAGAACGGATAACTGAAAAAATGCCGGTTTCCTCATCCTGAACCGCGTTGGGCCAGCGGGAGGCTATTGTATTCAGCACTACTTTCTGCGCCTCTTCTTCTGCCGCTTTTTTGCGGGCCGTAATAGCTGAATCAAGTTCGCGGAACGTTGTTGAGGAGGCCTTATACGCTGAAGCTTCACTGCCCACCCGGAGAATTTTCAGCGATTTGATCTTATCGCCCTGCTCCATGGCTTCGACAACGTCCTGACCTTCTACAACCTTGCCGAAAATGGTGTGCTTGCCGTTCAGCCAGTCTGTAGGAACCCGGGTAATAAAAAACTGACTCCCGTTGGTATCCGGCCCGGCATTAGCCATGGCCAGATAACCGGGTTCATCAAAAACCAGTCCATTATCTGTTTCATCGGCAAAGCGGTATCCGGGACCGCCGCGGCCGGTGCCTTCAGGGTCGCCCCCCTGAATCATAAAATCATCAATAACCCGGTGAAAAGTCAGCCCGTCGTAAAAGGCGCCGTTTTTGTTGGCAAAGTCCAGTGTGCCTTC
>PDRU01000151.1 GCA_002748225.1 Spirochaetales bacterium
TCGCTCCACGGCACATTATCGCGCGGATCTGTCAGCTGCGGATTCAAATCCAGAAGGGGCTGCAGAACAAAGAGACGTTCATGCATACGCTCATGAGGTACTGTCAGGGTTCTGTTATTATCCAGATTCCAGGTTTGACAGAGCTTTCCCGACAAAAGAATGTCAAGATCTATTGTGCGCGGTCCGTATCTGCGGCTTTTTTCCCTCTCGCGCCCCTGTGTTTTCTCAATGGCCTGAAGCTCAATGAGCAGCTGAGGAGGACTCATTGACGTGCAGCCGGAAACAACAGTGTTCAAAAAATAATCCTGCTGTTCAAAAAGCTGCGGAGCGGTTTCGTATACCGGCGCGGCGCGTAAATTCGAAATAATTTTACGGAGAGACCTGACCGCTTTCTGAAGCTGCTCCAGGCGGTTTCCCATGTTGGAACCCAGGCCGATGTACACTGCATCCATACCAGAAAACCCTGCCTCAGAACAAATCGGCAGAAGATGCAGATTGGGCGTCAGCTTTTTTCTCTGATTTTTTTTCGCTCTGATTCTGATCTTCCGGGAATAATATAACCCTGAGCCGTTTTTCAATATCCGCGGCAGTTTCGGGGTTGTCTTCCAGAAACTGTTTGGCATTTTCGCGTCCCTGGCCTATGCGCTGTTCGCCGAGAGAATACCAGCTGCCGCTTTTACTGATCATATCATGCGCAAGAGCTCCGTCCAGAAGGCTGCCGGTCCGCGACAGACCCTTTCCGAATATAATTTCCATCTCTACACGGCGGAATGGAGGCGCCACTTTGTTTTTAACCACTTTCACACGCACCCTGTTGCCTATTGCGTCTTCCTGTCCCTTGGCAATGGTTTCAATTTTACGGACATCAAGCCTGACGGAAGAGTAAAACTTCAGCGCGTTTCCGCCGGTTGTGGTTTCAGGGCTGCCGAACATAACGCCTATTTTCATGCGGATCTGGTTAATAAACACCAGACAGCAGCCTGACTTGTTAATAATACCTGTCAGTTTACGCAGAGCCTGACTCATTAACCGGGCCTGGAGGCCGACGTGAGAGTCGCCCATGTCGCCGTCAATTTCAGCCTGAGGCGTCAGCGCGGCAACAGAATCCACCACAATAATATCAACACCGCCGGAGCGCACAAGCGATTCCGTTATTTCCAGAGCCTGTTCACCTGTATCAGGCTGGCTGAGCCACAGATTGTCAACATCCACACCCAGATTCCGCGCGTAGACAGGGTCCAGGGCATGTTCAGCGTCAATAAACGCGGCAATTCCCCCGGCTTTCTGAGCTTCCGCTATGGCATGAAGAGCCAAAGTGGTTTTACCCGAAGACTCCGGACCGTAAATTTCAATAATGCGGCCTTTGGGGTACCCCCCCACTCCCAGAGCTTCATCAAGAAGGATGGAGCCGGTTGCAATTGTGTCTATTTTTACCTGCTGGCGTTCGCCCATTTTCATCAGCGAACCCTTGCCGAACTGTTTTTCTATCTGAAGCCGGGCGGCTTCAATTGCTTTTTCCCGTTCACCCGGACTTCCCGGAGTTTTTAATTCCGCGGCCGGTGATTTACTTTTAGCCATATTGCACCTTCCTGAACTGATATACCAGGCGAATAATTACCTGCCTTGAACATGCTGCCTATAATAGCTCTCATTAGAAGAAGTCGGCAAGGAGTCTGGCAAAAATCAATCAGCGCAGAAAATGCAGTGTGCGCGCAGAGAGCCGGATGGAATTATCGTCTGTTATTTGAACGGCCGCCAGCAGTTCCAGCGGCAGGGGTTCCATAACAACAGGGAAAAGCACTTCAACCGGCAGGCGGCCTTTCAGAACGGTTTGATCTTCAAAACCGACAAGAAAATCAAACCGGATGGCGTCACCTTCATAGCGTATATTGGCCGTGCGGCCTTTCCACAGAACCAGACACCCGTTATACAAAAAAGGCTGCTCAACAACTTCTTCATAGGTGTAGGAGGTCTCCAGCGTGTTTATATCAGCTTCGCCGAGACTCTCCACTATGCTCTTTACACGGTTTTGAACAGTTTCCGGGGCATTGGATGAGAGAATTTTGTTCAATTCATACCGCGCGCTGTTATCTTCGTAGTGCCGGTAATGCTGCATTGCTTTTTTGAGTGTTTTGGATATTTCTCTTTCACTCATGTCAAACACAGCGTCCGGGCCGGAAGCAGCCGCGGTGTCTGTTTCCGGTACGTCCTTATTCACACCGCTGAAAAGTGCAGTACCCGGCCGCTGTTCACCGCGCTGAAACAAACGCTGAATATTGTCCCTGAAGTAAACAGCTGTCAGTAAAACAAGAATTACCGCCAGTACCGCCATAATTCTTCCCGGCCAGGGAGACGAAAGCCGCGGCATATAGCGCAGAGGATCGAACTTCTGCAAAAAGCGGTCCTGCCGTTCAGGACTGGAGAAACGCTTAAGGGTTTTTAAGCCCCGGCTCGCGTA
>PDRU01000152.1 GCA_002748225.1 Spirochaetales bacterium
AAATTAAACGCGCTGTTGACAATATCCGCGGCGGTTTTTTCATCAATTTCCGGAGAGAGCAGACGCGCGGTCAGCCGGGCCGCCAGAGTGTTAAAATCAATGTCCGCGCTAAGTGACAGAAAAAAATCTGTTAAGTCCGGCATTGTCTGCGGTACATATAAACCGCCGTCAGGAGCCAGTCCCTGAAAAAGGGCGTCGGCAAAACTGACAGTATGTTCCCGGCTGCGGGTACTTATAAATTTCATAAAGCGCTTATTCTCCTATTCCATAAAGGCGCGGTGTATGGCCTGAATGGCGTCTTTCGTACTGGATGCTTTTACAACCAGAGAAATGTTGCGTTCTGTAGAACCCTGCGCAATGGCCAGTATGTTGACGTCTGCGTTTCCCAGCGCGCTGAAAAGTTTTCCGCTTAAACCCGGACGGCCTTTCATGTTTTCTCCAATAACAGCAATAATTTCCATTTCTTCGTCCAGGCGGATGTCCTGAATAATATGTTGGCGCAGGGCTTCGGCAAGATTTTTCTGCAGAACTTCCGCGGCTCTGCGGGCTTCTTCTCTGCGGCAGATAAGGCAGATACTGTGTTCCGAAGAGGCCTGGGTGAACATAATGACATTAGCCCCGGCGCCGGCAACCGAAGAAAAAATCTGGCTGGCAACACCGGGCATTCCTGTCATAATGCCGCCTTCAATGGTTACCATTGCAACATCTCCAATGGATGCAATTCCGGTAATGGCACGGTTTTTGGGCGGTATGGAACGGGAAATGCGGGTTCCGGCGGCACCGGGATTGAGTGTGTTTTTAATAAATACGGGAATATCTTTTTCAATAACGGGAATAAGGGTGTTGGGATGAATAACTTCCGCACCGAAAAAGGAAAGTTCCATGGCTTCCTGAAAACTTATTTCATCCAGAACCCGGGCGTTTGGAACAATGCGCGGATCCGCAGTTAGAATTCCGTCAACATCTGTCCATATTTGGACCGAATCGGTTAAAAGGGCTCCGCCCAGAATACCGGCGGTATAGTCGCTGCCGTTTCTTCCCAGTGTTGTGGAAATACCGTCTTCCGTAGAGGCAATAAAACCGGTTACAACCGGAATGCTTTGCGGATTTGACAGACGGGAGCGGACAAGCTTTTCTGTCTTTTCAAAATTAACCAGAGCCCGGCCGAATGTATTGTCTGTTCGGATAATGTCACGGGCATCAACAGGTTCGGCCGGAAAATTTCGGTCTGAAAGGTGGGCCGCCAGAATTTTGGAGCTTATTCTTTCTCCAAAACCGGATATCAGATCGCGGGTTCGGGGAGAACATTCTCTTACCAGAAAGACGCCGTGAAGAATATCGCTGAGCTCCTGAAAAATTCCGTCAATTTCTGATAGAAGCAACCGGGCTCTTTCGGAGCTGTCTATAAGAGAAGAAACAGCCTCTTTATGCTGATCCGCCATGCCGATCAAATCTTTTTTATAAGAAGAGGTGCCTTTTTCGGCCTGCCGGGAAGCAGAAATAAGAGTGTTGG
The DNA here is from genome assembly GCA_002748225.1 of Spirochaetales bacterium. Lineage (GTDB taxonomy): Bacteria > Spirochaetota > Spirochaetia > DSM-2461 > DSM-2461 > UBA2779. Next base: position 1,514 of record PDRU01000152.1, read on the forward strand.
TAACGCCTTTCATGGCGGAAACAACAACAACCGGTAATGAGGAGTTCTTCTGTATGGAAGAAACAACAATATCAGCAACATTACGGATACGGCCGGCGTTGGCAAGGGAACTGCCCCCAAATTTCATAACAGGCATGGAAAAACCTCCGGAGATTTCATAATACCCGAGAGAAGAAAGAGGTTCCACTCTTGCGCGGCGTAAAGATGGTAAGTTCGTGGCGAAATAGAAAAAAGACAGTACGGGCATTGACCGGTAATGCAGAGCAATGTAGCCTTCGGGTATGTCAAGATATGTCATTGAAGGCGGCTATCCTGTCCGTGGAAGAATTCGGGCCAGCGGGAACAAAAACGCCGCATTGCCCTGTATAGCGGCGGCGCTTCTTACAGATGAACCGGTTGTATTGAGGAACATTCCCAATATTGAAGACGTCCGGGTTATGCTGGAAATTCTTCAAAACATGGGTGCCAGAGTTGAACAGACCAGTTCAAATGAATGGACCATCTGCTGTGCCGGGGTAACTGAAAACGAAATACCGGAAGAGCTTTCAGTACAGGTTCGCGCCTCTATTCTTTTTGCCGGGCCCATGCTGGCCCGTTGCGGCAAGGTTGTTCTACCGCCTCCCGGGGGAGATGTTATCGGGCGCCGCCGGCTGGATACTCATTTTCTGGCGCTTCGGGGACTGGGCGCGTCAGTTGAAATTAACGGAAGCTTTGTTATAACGGCCAATAAACTGAAAGGTTTGGATTTGTTTTTGGATGAAGCATCCGTAACGGCAACAGAAAACGCCCTTATGGCCGCGGTAAAAGCGGAAGGGGAAACCATTATACGAAACGCGGCCAGTGAGCCGCATGTTCAGGATCTGTGCCGGATGCTGAACGCAATGGGTGCGCGGATTGAGGGTATTGGTTCGAACATCCTTAAAATTCGC
>PDRU01000121.1 GCA_002748225.1 Spirochaetales bacterium
GCCTTTACTTCTTCTTCAGCTTCCGGTTTTACAGCCTTCTTTTCGGCAGAAGCCTTTTTGGGGGCTGATTTCTTTGCGGTTTTGGCGGTTTTGGAAGAAGACTTTTTCTTTCCGCCGGAGGCTTTTTCATCTTCCTTGAGGAATTCAAGAAGAACCATCTGCGCAGCATCGCCGGAGCGTCTGCCCAGTTTAAGAATACGGGTATATCCGCCGGGACGTTCTGTAAAACGGGGACCAACTTCGGTAAAAAGCTTGTTCAAAACATCTTTTTCATAAATGGTTTTAGCCGCAATCCGCCGGTTATGAACCGAATCAACTTTGGCCCGTGTTACCAGCTTTTCAGCAGTACGGCGAATTTCCCTGGCCTTTGCCTGAGTTGTCTCAATACGCTCGTACTTGATCAGAGACGTTACCATGTTTCTATGCAGGGCTTTGCGGTGACTGGATTTGCGGTCCAGCCGGTTAAATCCTATGCGGTTGTGCATTTTCTATTCCTCATTCTCTTCATTGTCGTCCGCCTCAGCGGCAGCAGGATTAAGAGGTTTGCCTATCCTGATGGAATTCTTCAGAACACTGTAATCGGTCATTCCAAGGCTCAGATTCCACTCTTTCAGTTTTTCTTTGATCTCCTGAAGTGACTTTTTACCGAAGTTCCGGGTTTTGGCAATATCTTCTTCTGTGCGCCGGGTCAGGTCGCCAATGGTTTTGATGTTGGCATTTTTCAGACAGTTGCTGGAGCGTACTGATAATTCCAGTTCTTCCACCGGAGTTTCCAGCAGCGCCCGGACACGTTCCTCATCTTCATCAATGTCTTCATCGCCGGTTACATCATCTTCATCGAAATTAATAAAGATGGTAAAGTGATCTTTGGCAATTTTAGCCGCTTCAGCCAGCGCGTTTTCAGGCGAAATTGTACCGTCAGTCCATATTTCCAGTACAAGTTTGTCAAAATCGGAGCGGTGACCGACACGGGTATCCTCAACGGTGTACTTCACTTTCAGTATGGGACTGAAAATGGAGTCGACAGGTATGGTTCCGATATGCTCAATGTATTTTTCATTCAATTCAGCCGGAACATAGCCGCGGCCAAGGTTAACCTGAATCTCAAAATCCAGATTTCCCTCTTTCATTACAGTACAAATGGGCTGATCTTTGTTTGCCACCTCAATACCGGCCTTTTCCAGATCGGCTCCGGTAATAACTCCTTCACCCTTCCATTCTACATGTATGGTCTGCTCGTCAACTTCATCGTCCAGACGAAGACGCAGACTTTTAAGATTGCTGATAATAACAGGAGTATCTTCTACTACGTGGGGAATTGCTTCAAATTCGCTGGTAACCACATGTGAGCTGCCTTCCTCATTAAATGTAGTAATACGGACAGCCGAAACAGCGTACCCCTGTATGGAAGAGAGCAGTATACGGCGGAGAGTATTTCCTATGGTTGTACCGTAGCCGCGTTCAAACGGATAGGCAATAAACTTGCCGTAATCTGCAGTTTCTTCACTGTGCTCAAATGTAATACCCTTGGGTTTCTTGAAACCTTTCAGGAGGTTCTTTCTAGCCATGTGTGCTCCTCAAACACGTGGTTTACCGGAAGAATTAATTGAGAACCGGGAATGCATTCGGTGTCACCTGATGTTCCGTAAAGGCCCGGCCTGGCTGAGCCGGACCGTACAAAACAACGGCTTCCTGTCCTGCAGTCCGGTTTCCATTCTCCGGAAACCGGTTAACCCCTTAAACTCTCCGGCTCTTCCGCGGACGGCAGCCGTTATGAGGAATGGGGGTTATATCCTTAATTGTCTTTACCTTCAGTCCCATGTTGCCTAAAGACCGTATGGCCGACTCCCGGCCCATTCCCGGTCCCTTAACAAACACGTTCACTGCCTGCAAACCGTAATCACGAGCCCTGGTTGTTGCGGTCTCAGCTGTTGTCTGAGCAGCATAGGGAGTAGATTTTTTTGCGCCGCGGAATCCCAGGGAACCTGCACTGCACCAGGAAAGAGCGTTCCCTTTCAGGTCAGTAATGGTAACAATGGTGTTATTAAAGGTTGCCTGAATATAGACATTGCCTTCAATAATGGTTTTCTTTTCACGTTTCTTTTTGGTTTTAGCCATTATTCTTTACCCTCTCCCTACTTCTTCTTCTTGGCAACGGTTTTCGCTTTACCCTTCCGGGTCCGTGCGTTGGTTTTTGTCCGCTGTCCCCGAACAGGGAGCCCTCTTCTGTGACGCAGCCCGCGATAACATCCAATATCCATCAGACGCTTTATGTTCAGTGCTGTTTCAGAACGCAGACGGCCTTCTACCTTATACTCGTTTTCAATGAGTTTACGGAGAGTGTTTACCTCTTCTGCCGTCAAATCGTTCATACGTGTTTCAGGATTGACACCGGTTTTTTCACAAATCTGACGGGCGGAAGTCCGTCCAATTCCAAAAATGTATGTCAGTGCAATATCTGTATGTTTGTTGGGCAGGTCGATACCCGCAATACGCGCCATCGGAACCTCCTATTTCTGCCGCTGCTTATGCTTGGGATTCTCACAAATGATGCGCACCACACCACGGCGTCGTATCACTTTGCACTTGTCGCATATGGGCTTTACGCTCGCTCTTACTTTCATTGCGATACCTCTTCTACAAATTCCGCGAGCGGAGCTTGCCGCCCTTGGTTAAACCTTCGTGGTGATGCATCTTCAGATGCCCTTCGATCTGACTCATGGTATCCAGATCCACACCTACCATAATGAGCAGTGAAGTACCGCCCATAATATACGCCATTTGCCGGGGGAACCCGGGAATGACAATAATCAGAAGAGACGGAATCAGGGCAATCATGGCCAGGAACAACGAACCGGGCAAAACAATGCGATTCAGAATCTTCGTAAGATATGCCTCGGTATTTTCACTCCGAATACCGGGTATGGAGCCGCCATTATCACGGATTTGCTTGGAAATCTCAACCGGATTGAGCGATACCTGAGTATAAAAATAGGCAAAAAACACTATCAGCAGAGTGTAAAGAAGCAGATACAGCCATCCGCTGGGGTTCATAAGCCTCTGAAAATTACTCCAGAACTCACCCTGAAAACTGGATGCCAGCTGTACAGGAATGGTGAGTATGGAAGACGCAAAGATAACCGGAATAACTCCCGAAGGGTTAATTTTGAACGGAATGTAGGAACTCTGGCCCCGGTACTGTTTACGGCCGACAATTCGGCTTGCGTAGTTAACAGGGATCTTTCTCAAGCCCTGCTGTTCATAGATAACCAGAATAACCACAGCCACAAACAGAATAAAGGTCAGAATAACAAATACCGGATTCAGGTTTCTGGCCCGTATTTCCCGAATTAATACGCCGAAAGCATTCGGCATCCGGGCAACAATACCGGTAAAGATTAAGAGAGAAATACCGTTCCCCACACCTTTAACATTTATCTGTTCACCCAGCCACATCAAGAACACTGTCCCGGCGGTTGTGGTAAGCATGCCCAGCAGCAGGAACTGCCACCTGGTCATTCCGTCTACAACAACACCGTAGCCCAGAGGCATGCGCAGAAGAGCCATACCCTGCAGCAGACAGACAAGAACTGTCGCGTAGCGGGTATAACGCTGAATTTTTTTACGGCCGCCGTCTTCTTCACTGATACGCTTAAGAGCCGGGAACACCAGCATCAGCACCTGCATAATAATGCTGGTGGTAATGTAGGGCATAACACCCAGCATGAAAATGGAGAAATTCTTAAACGCACCGCCGGAAAAGAAATCAAGGTAATCAACAATTCCCTGACCTCCGCTGCCGCGGCCGGTGAAGAACGAACTCAGAGCACCCATATCCACACCCGGAATTGGAATAATGGAACCAATTCTGTGCACTACAAGCACTCCCAGAGTAAACAGCACCCTTCGGCGCAAATCGCGGATTCTGAAAATATCAACTATGGGATTACTAGCCATCGTCTACTGCTTTTCCGTTTTATCGCCAGCCGGCGCGGCACCGGAGATACTTACAGAACCGCCGGCACTTTCAATTTTTTTCTGTGCGGAAGCTGAAACAGCAGGAACAGAAACGTTCAGCTTTTTCTTCAGCTCACCCACGCCGAGAATCTTCACCAGTTTTTCGCTTTTCTTAACCAGGCCTTTCTGAACCAGAGTTTCCAGCGTTACGCTTTCGCCGTCGGCATAAACCTTTTCAAGGGCTGCAACGTTAACCGGCACATACTCGGTTTTAAAAGGATAGTTAGAAAACCCGCGGGCCGCTACACGGCGGTAGATAGGCATCTGCCCGCCTTCAAAACCGGGACGTACTCCGCCGCCGGAGCGGGAATTCTGTCCGTTATGCCCCCGGCCGGAAGTTTTACCGCATCCGGAAGAACGGCCGCGGCCTACAATTCTCTTCTTTCTGGAAGCACCCTGAGGTGCTCTGAGAGGACTCACACCCATTTTACAATTCCTCCACTTTCACCAGATGGGAAATGGCCGCAACCATACCCAGCACTGAAGGATTAGCATCTTTTTCAACACTGGAATTCATTTTTCCCAATCCCAAAGCTTTCACGGTAGCCCGCTGAGAGGGCTTCCGCCCAATGGGACTGCGCACCAGCGTTACACGTATTCGGGATGCCTGTTTCTTTGCCATAATTTTAGCCCCAGATATCCTTTACGGTTTTACCACGCCCAGCAGAAATACTGCGGGCTTCCATTAAATGCTCCAAACCGTTAAACACGCCTTTAACAATGTTCAACGTATTCTTGGAGCCCAGACTTTTGGCCTGGATGTCGCCTACTCCGGCGGCCTCCATAATAGCCCTTACCGGACCTCCGGCAATAATACCGGTACCCGGCGCAGCCGGCTTCAGCAGCACTGAAGCGCTTTTGTAAACCCCCAGGATTTCATGAGGGAGGGTTGATTTACGCATGGGAACAACGATCATGTTCCTTTTGGCCTTTTCCACACTTTTGCGGATAGCCTCCGAAACATCATTAGCTTTCCCGAAACCGTAACCTACCCGGCCTTTGCCGTCTCCAACTACCATAAGGGCACTGAAAGACATTTTCCGGCCGCCTTTTACCGCCTTGGAAACACGGTTCAGCCGGATCAGTTTTTCGGTAAATTCCTTATCTTCGTTCCGTTCTCTCATTGCCGACTCCTAGAACTCAAGACCCGACTCACGGGCCCCGTCGGCAACGGCTTTCACGATTCCGTGATAGCGGTAGCCGTTTCTATCAAAAATTACAGCCTTAACCTTGGCAGCCTGCAGACGCTCGGCAATAGTTTTGCCGACGGTTTTTCCGCCCTCCACAGAGCGTTTAACACCGTCAAGCGCCTTTTCCATAGTGGATGCCGCGGCAATAGTTCTTCCATTTTCATCGTCAATGGCCTGTACGCTGATGTTCTTATGGCTCTTGAACACCGTCAGGCGCGGACACATGGCCGTGCCGGCCAGCTTACCGCGGACTCTCCGCTTCCGCTGAACACGTTTACGCCGCTTGTCACTCAGTCTATCCATATCCTTATACCTACTTTACGCCGCTCTTACCGACTTTCCGGCGGATATTTTCGTCATCATACCGGATACCTTTACCTTTGTAAGGTTCAGGAGGCCGCAGCTTACGAATTTCTGAAGCAACCTTTCCGACAAGACACTTGTCAATACCGCTGACTGCAACCTTGTTGTTTCCTTCCACATTGATGGAAACGCCCTCCGGAATTTCATATTCAATCTGGGTTGAATAGCCCAGATTAAGCAGAAGGGTTTTACCTTTCAATTCAGCGCGGTAACCTACACCGTTAATAACCAGCGTACGGGTAAAACCCTGGCTGACTCCCACTACCATGTTGTTCAGCAGTGAACGGTACAAACCGTGAAGGCTCTTGGCTTCTTTGGTTTCGTTAGCCCGGCTGACCAGTACTTCATCTTCTTTTATGTCAAAAGAAACAAGCGGAAGGAAAGACTGAGTCAGCTCACCCTTGCTGCCCTTAACATGAAGGGTACTGTCTTTAATGGTAATGGTAACCGCTTTGGGTACCGGTACCGGTTTTAATCCTACTCGAGACATTCCAGCCCTCCTACCACACCGTACAGATAATTTCGCCGCCAACCTTGTTGGCTACGGCTTTCTTCCCGGTAATAACACCGTTGGAGGTGGAAACTATAACAGTTCCCAGGCCGTTATACACCCGGGGCATGTTCTTGTAGCCGGAATAAACCCGGCGCCCGGGAGACGATACAGTTTTTATACCGTGAATAATGGAAGATTCATTGTCATCGTACTTCAGGAAAACCCGGATAAGGTCAATTTCATCCTGGGTAACTTTCTTAAAGTTTTTAACATAACCCTCATTTTTGAGAATCTTAATAATTTCCATCTTCAATTTCGAAGGACGTATGTCCACTTTTTCATGTTTGGCCGCCACACCGTTACGGATTTTGGTAAGCATGTCGGCTACAGGATCTGATACACTCATATTCCTCTATTCTCCCTGTTACCAGCTCGATTTGGTGACACCGGGAATCATGCCTTCATTGGCAAGCTTCCGGAAGCAAATACGGCACATTTGAAACTTTCTCATATAACCGCGCGGCCGGCCGCATACCCGGCAGCGGCGAACAGTACGTGTCATGTACTTCGGCTTACGCTGAGCCTTGATAATCATCGACTTCTTAGCCATGGCCTACTCCTTACTGAAAGGCATGCCGAACGCACGCAGAAGACTCCGGGCCTCTTCGTCGTTCGGTGCGGTCGTAACAATGGCCACGTTCAGGCCCCGCACACGCTCAATCTTGTCGTAATCTATTTCCGGGAAAATAATCTGCTCATCAATTCCCAGACTGTAATTGCCCCGGCCGTCAAAAGCCTTCGGGCTGACTCCCCGGAAGTCTTTTACACGGGGCAGAGCCACATTCACCAGACGGTCAAGGAACTCGTACATACGGTTTCCCCTGAGGGTTACCTTGGCGCCGATTTCCTGCCCGGCACGGATTTTGAAGTTGGCAATAGATTTCCGGGCTTTTGTACGCATTACTTTCTGTCCGGTAATCTGCTCCAGCTCACTCACCGCGGAGTCAAGAAACTTTTTATTCGTAATGGCATCGCCCACACCCGCGGAAACAACAATCTTCTCAATCCTGGGAATCTGCATGGGGCTTGAATAGCCGAACTCCTTGCGCAGGGCACCTGCAATTTCATTACGGTACTGAATTCTCAGGCGGGCTTCATATTTTTGAGCATCCGTCTTCTTTTTGGCCGCGGGAGCCTTCTTTTCAGCAGGCGCTTTCTTTTCAGCGGCAGCCTTTTTGGCCGCGGGAGCTTTCTTTTCAGCAGGCGCCTTTTTGGCCGCGGGTGCCTTCTTTTCAGCGGGCGCCTTCTTTTCTGCAGGTTTCTTCGAAGCTGCTTTAGCCGCAGAATCTTTCTTTTCTTCCGCCATTAAATAGCCTCCCCGCACTTACGGCACACACGCGCCTTTTTTCCATCAGTCACTTTCACGCCAATACGTGTAATTCCGCATTTTTTACACAGCACCATCACATTGGAAGCCTGAATGGGAGCTTCAATTTCAATAATGCCGCCCTTATCATTCTGGTTTTTGGGACGCTGGGTTTTCTTAACCATATTAAGACCCTCTACTACAACCCGGCCGGTAATCCGGTCGATTCGGAGTATACGTCCTTTCTTACCTTTGTCCTTTCCGGTGATAATCTGAACCTGATCGCCTTTTTTCAGCTTGGTTTTCACATCTATCCTACCTTCCGCCTACAGCACTTCGGGCGCGAGGGATACAATTTTCATATAATTGTAGTCCCGAAGCTCCCGGGCCACCGGCCCGAAAATCCGCTTACCAACCGGATTACCAGTTGCATCGACAATAACGCAGGCGTTGTCATCAAACCGGATATACGTTCCATCCGGCCGGCGGTACTCCTTGTGAGTACGCACAATAACCGCTTTCTTAACATCGCCTTTTTTAATAGGCGCGTTGGGAATGGCATCTTTTACCGTTACAACAACAATATCACCTACCTGCGCATACCGGCGGTGGCTGCCGCCCAGTACCTTGATAGTCTGAACTCTCTTGGCTCCGGAGTTATCGGCAACATTCATGTATGATTGCATCTGAATCATTGTCCCGCCCCCTACTTGGCTCGTTCAACAACGTCTACAAGACGCCAGCGCTTATCTTTGCTCACAGGACGGCTTTCAATAATGCGGACAGTGTCACCTGCATGGGCATCATTAGCCTCATCGTGAGCCTTATATTTCTTCGACCGGGTAATGTACTTCTTGTACAGAGGGTGGAGCTGGCGAGTTACGACACGCACTGTAATGGTTTTGTCCATTTTATCGCTGACCACCGTTCCGGTGAAGGTTCTCTTATTGGTTTTCTTTGCTTCCATTTCTACGCCTTCCGGATTCCGGTATTATATTCATGAATCATGGTATTCAGACGGGCAATCTGCCTGCGCATAGTCCTCTTTTCCAGAGGATTTTCCACATGGCCCATAACCATCTCAAACCGCAAATCACGCATTTTGTTTGAAAGCTCTTCGCGTTTAGCTAACAGTTCATCCAGGGTTAAATCGTTAAATGTCTGTTTCATACCCTTACCCCGCCTGATGCCGCGCCACGAATTTGGTCTTAATGGGAAGCTTGCTTCCTGCCAGTTTCATGGCCTGCTGAGCCAGATCTTCACTTACACCCGCAAGCTCGAACATAACTGTTCCGGGCTTAACGGCTGCAACCCATTTTTCCGGACTGCCCTTTCCCTTACCCATGCGGGTTTCCGCCGGTTTCTTCGTATAGGGTATATCCGGGAAAATACGAATCCATACTTTTCCGCCCCTCTTGATATGACGGGTCATGGCAATACGGGCAGCTTCGATCTGGCGGGCTGTAATCTGTTTGTTTTCCATAGAAACCAGTCCAAACTCACCAAATGAAATACTGTTTCCACTCTGAGCGGCTTTTGCCTTAGGGATAGCACGTCCCCGCTGCACCTTCCGGTGCTTCACTCTTTTAGGACTGAGCATCGCTTCGCCTCCCCCGGCTATCCCGGCGTCCGCTGACTACCTGGCCGGCATCTTCCTTATAGTCGGTTCCCAGAATTTCGCCCTTAAAAACCCACACCTTTACACCAATAACACCAAAAGTGGTTACTGATTCAGCAAAGCCGTAGTCAATATCAGCCCGCAGAGTATGCAGAGGAACACGTCCGTCCTTCAGTTCAAGAACACGGCTCATATCAGCGCCGCCCAGACGGCCGGAAATTTTTACCTTAATTCCCTGGACACCGCCGCGCATGGCATTCTGTACGGCCATTTTCAGAGTACGGCGGAACGCAGCCCGGCTCTTAAGCTGACGGGCAATATTCTGCGCAATAATCTGCGCCTCGGTATCCGGCTTTTTAATCTCCTTAATTTTAACACTCACCTTTTTATCAGTAAGCTTCTGGAGACGGCTGGTTACCTTCTCGATATTAGCGCCCTTGGCGCCAATAATAACACCGGGCCGGGCTGTTTCTATTGTCAGAGTTACCCGGGTAGGCTGACGCACAATTTCAATATTTGCCACATCCGCGCCCTTTGCTTCAGGGCTCTCCAGAAATGCTTTACGCAGCTGAAGATCTTCATGCAGGGCATTGGCATAGTCCCTGGGCCCCAGATACCATCTGGACTTCCAATCCTTGTTGACTCCCAGCCGGAAGCCGTAAGGGTTAACTTTCTGTCCCATCAGTTTACCGCCTTCCTGTCCAGAACCACACTGATGTGGCTTGAACGCTTAATCTGCCTGTCAGCCCGGCCCCGGCTCCGGGGCCAGATGGTTTTACGGCTTGGTCCGCCGTCAACCAGAAGCTCCGCAACAAACAGGGAATCCTCATCAAGATTCTGGTCCTGATACATGGCATTAGCCGCAGCCGACTCTATCGTTTTTTTCAAGAATCCGGCACCTTTATTCGGCAACGCTTCCAGAATTGCTACAGCTTCCACATACGGCTTACGGCGCACGTGGTCGGCTATCGGCCGGATCTTGCTGGGCGACATGGGCAGATTCCTTGAAACTGCCCGGAAACCTTTTTTCGCTTCCATCATTACCGCCTTTTACCTTTCTTGTCCGAACCGGCATGCCCGCGGAACACTCTGGTAGGCGAAAATTCCCCCAGCTTGTGCCCGACAAGGTTTTCGGTAACATAGACAGGAACAAAGGTTTTTCCGTTATACACAGAAATGGTAAGACCCACCATTTCCGGAATAATTGTGGAAGAACGCGACCAGGTTTTAATCAAACCCTTCGAAGCGCCCTTATTCTGTTCAACTACCTTTTTATACAGGCTTTTGGCCACAAAGGGCCCCTTTTTGATAGACCTGGACATCCCAAACTCCCTATTTCCGCCGCTTCACAATAAATTTATTGGACGACTTGTGTTTCTTGCGGGTCTTACCGCCTTTAGTCGGTTTGCCCCAGGGGGTAACCGGATGACGTCCACCGGAAGTACGGCCTTCACCACCGCCGTGGGGGTGATCAACCGGGTTCATAACAACACCGCGCACCTTGGGCCGTTTACCCATCCAGCGGCTGCGCCCGGCCTTACCGATCTTCACATTCATATGATCCTCATTACCCACTTCGCCGATAGTGGCAATGCAGCTCTTGTGCACCATACGCATTTCGCCGGAAGAAAGCTTAAGAGTAACATAATTACCCTCTTTAGCCTGAATCTGGGCTCCGCCGCCCGCAGCGCGGATCAGCTGAGCACCCCGGCCCCGGGTCAGCTCGACAGCATGAACTGTACGGCCGACAGGAATGGAATCAAGAGGAAGGCAGTTGCCCACTTCAATAGGAGAACCGGGTCCGCTGAGCACAGTAGCGCCGACGGCCAGCCCCTTGGGGCAGAGAATATAACGCTTCTCTCCGTCCACATAATGAATCAGCGCAATATTGGCACTGCGGTTCGGATCGTATTCAATAAAGGCAACTTTGCCGGGAATCCCGAATTTATTGCGCTTAAAATCAATAACCCGATATTTCCGCTTGTGCCCGCCGCCGCGGCGCCTGACACTGATACGCCCGCCGGCTCCCCGGCCGGCTTTGGAGTTCTTTCCCCTGGAAAGAGACTTCTCCGGCCGTTTATCCGCCAGAGCGCTGTTGTCCAGGCTCTGCCGAAAACGCTGGGAAGGCGTTGTCGGGTTATAGGTTTTAACTCCCATAGTAACTTACCCCGCTTTTACGCGCCCTCAAAGGCGTCGATACTCTGACCCTTGTCCAGAGTTACCATCGCCTTTTTCCAGGCAGCCGTGCGGCCGAAACCGCGTCTAAAACTGTTACGGGAAATCGCACGGTTATGCTTAACCTTCCCGGCAACATTCATAATCCGGCAGCCAACAGGCCGGACATTAAAGAGCTCACTCACCGCACGCATAACCATCTTTTTATTGGCCTTGCGGTTTACCTTGAAAACATAAGTTTTCTTTTCACCCTCACGCAGAAGGTTAGCCTTTTCCGTGAGAACCGGCTCAAGAATTACATCATTGAAATTCATCACTGCTCTCCGTAAAATTCACCAAGCTTTTTGGCAGCGCCTTCCAGAACAAGAATATTATTCCCGTAATAAAGGTCGTGCGCGCGCAGCCTGTTATAGGTAAGGAAACGCAGATCCCTGATATTTCCTCCGGCCCTCTTCATCATGGCGTCGTCTTCGCCCAGAATAACCACCGTTCTGCCCTGATTGGGGAAGTTTTTCAAAATACCGGCCAAATCGCGGGTTTTCCCCGATTCAACGGTAAAATCTTCCACAACACGAAATGTGCTATCATCAGCCGCCTTAAGGCTCAGAATGCTCTTCATAGCCAGTCTTTTCACCTTTTTAGGCAGCTTATAGGAATAGTCGCGGGGCCTGGGGCCGAACACGACACCTCCGCCCCTCCACAGAGGACTCTTCCGGCGGCCCGCACGGGCCCGGCCTGTCCCCTTCTGGCGGTATGGTTTAGACGTGGAACCTTTTACTTCCCGGCGGTTTTTCGCCTTCGCGGTTCCCTGACGCATATTAGCCAGCTCATTCCGAATAGCGTGCCAGATGGACCCTTCACTCACTTCCCGGGCAAAAACCGAATCATCCAGTTTGATGGTCCGAAGCTCCTTCCCTTCAGTGGAGTACACTTTTATATCCATGATACGCCTCTCTACTTCCGCTTCTTGGCCTGACGGACAATAACAATACTGTCCCGGCTGCCGGGAACCGCGCCTTTCACAAGCATGACATTCTTCTCAGTATCAATACCCAGAATCCTCAGATTCTGTACCGTACTGCGTTCGCCGCCCATGCGCCCCGGCATCTTGGTGCCTTTAATAACCTTCGACGGCCAGGCAGCCATACCGGTAGACCCGTTAGCCCGATGGAACTTGGAACCATGAGTGGCCCGTCCACCGCCGAAGTTATGCCGCTTCATTACACCCTGATAGCCTTTACCCCTGGAAGTGCCCACGACATCCACAAAACGGTAGTCGCTGAAAAGCTCCAAACCCAGAGAATCGCCTACCGCGCACTCCTTGCTGAAGTCGCGGAATTCAACAATATGCTTCTTGGGAGTAATACCTTCCCGGTACTGACCCGCTACAGGCTTGGTAACCCGGGAGCTTTTTTTCTCCAGGGTACCGAGAACCACAGCATCATAGCCGTGACGGTC
>PDRU01000122.1 GCA_002748225.1 Spirochaetales bacterium
TATTTTCCGGCATTCTATCTTCCTGTTCTGAACCGGGACGTTTACGGGCGCAAGGCCATTAAAACCGGAGTAGCGCTGTTCCGTCTGGAAAAGAAAATGTACTATCTGTATCTTCTGGTTTTTCTGGTGATTACTTCGGGACTGTCTGCGGCTGTTCTGTTTTTAGTTGAGGCACAGTGGATCTACGTTCTGGTTTCTGTCCTGCTGCTTCCCCTTCAGCTGACAGGGCTGGTTTATATTATGCTTTGTGTGCATAAAGCCCTGAACGCGCCCACTCTCCCGGAGGAGGTTGCATCTCAAATGCCGGCCGACCGGTCCTGAGCTGCAATGTAATCAGCGTCCCGGAGGGAACAGAGTCTGCGGGCCTTTGAAAAGAGTAAAGTTAAAACCAGCAAAAAGGCTCCCCGTCAAACAACGGGGAGCCTGTAAAGTCGGAATAAAATTATAAACCGGCTTTTTTCATAGCTTTGGACAGAGCTTCCTTGAAGGCCTCCGATGTCATTGTTGCGCCGGATACGGCATCCACAGCTGCAGACTGTTTTTTTATTGCTTCGGGTACAAGTTTGGTAAGTGCCTGCGGTCCTATGCCGGCGCTTTCCGTATGTACAACATCAATGTCCGTGAGTTTACCGTTTTTGACGGTTATCGTCACTTCCATTCTGCCGCCCATTCCTTTGTTGGAAAATCCGTTAAATGTATTGTCATCAGATTTTGTTTTCTTTTTTGAGCCGGATGATTCTGTCTGGGCAGAGCCTTTGCCGCCAAGCCCGAGTTTGGCAAGTTCCGCTTCTTTTTCAGAATGCACCATGGGTGCCAGCTTGCCGTAACGCATGGCATAGTATTCAGCCTTGTCGGTTTTGGTTTTGTAATTTGTTTCATCACCGGCATAAGCAGGATCAAGTGAATTATCGGCTGTTGCAAATCCCTTGTTGTCAACAGAGGCCGCAGAACGTCCTGCTATATAACCGCTTGTAAAAACACGTCCCAACCCGTGTACCCGCATGCCTCCGCTTGATTCCCCGCAGCAAAAAAGACTGGGTATCAGGTTGCCCTGCACGTCAATAACCTGCATGCTTTCATTAACTTTTATACCGGCCAGCGTATCGTGAAGACTTGGTGTTGCCCACATTGCATAGAAGGGCCCTTCTTCTATGGTATAATCCAGAGAAGTTTTACCCCAGTCTTCATCTATACCCTTTTCAACAAAGCTGTTGTAGCGTTTTATGGTATCGGCCAAAATGGCAGGATCCATTTTAATGTGTTCGTAATATTTATTGACCACCTTTTCAGCAAGCTCTTCTATTGTATCCGCCTTAAAACAGTAACCGTTTTCATAGTCAACTACACCCTGCTCCATTTTCCAGTCATTACGTTTTACAGCGGCTTCATCAAAGATTGCCCAGACCGGACCGCCGTAACATTCGGCATTTCCATCGCCGTCAGGGTCGATAAATACACTGCTCAGAGCATTTTCTATAAATTCAAATCGTCTTGAAGTTAACTGGGATGCGGCATACTGGTCTTCGTTGCCGCAGCGTGCCCCAAGCATATTTACAATACACAGACTGCTGTAGTCGGGCTGGATACCCGAAGCTCTGACAAGTTTCCATATTTTGCTTTTTTCGGTAAACCCCCGCCCGTAACCGTACTGACAGCCAAAACGGCGCGGAGCACATATGGTCCACCCGGTGTCGCTGCGATAGCCCGCCAGGCAGGCAAGGCTTGCTCCAATTTTCATGGCGGCGAATTCGCCGGAGGCATCCTGATTGGAAAAAGGCATGCCTGCCAATCCGTCAAATTCAGGACCAAGACGAGGGTCAAACATTGTACGGAATTCCTGACTGCCTATTGAACCGCCGGTTGCAATTATAACAGCTTTTTTTGCCTTAACATTCACAATTTCTTTGGTGCTTTCAATGTTTCCTTCAGAGAAAAGACTTTTTAGCGGTTCTTTTTCACCGGGCATTATGTGGGGAGTGTAGCTTGCCTGAACGCCCAGAACCTTACCTGAAAACTGTTCTTCCCTGAAAATAACATTCATGTGGTAATTCATAAGAAAACGGGCCCCTTTATCACGGGCGGCTTTTTCAATGGGGCGGGTGGTTCCTATGCCGGCCGCCTTGGTTCCTGTATAAATATTTTCCCATTCACTGTCATCTACGTAAGTCAGGCGGCCTACGCTGTCACAGTCCATACAGGAATCACCGTCATTACCATCCCTGTAATAAGCACGGACCATTGGTTCAATGTTTTTTACCTTTGCTCCGTTTTTCATCATAAATTCATAGCATTTTGCCATGCTGTTGGCAACGGAGCGTACGTATGACGTATCGTTGTAACGTGAGTCGGGAGAGGCCCCGCGAGTATGATCGTAATAGTAAAGATCCGCAGAATCCTCAATCTTCCATTTTTTTTGGGAAACAGTGCCGCCGCCGGAATGATATTGACCTTCACTGACAGCCGCATGACCGCCGCAGTCCCAGTTTGTTTCAACAAGCAAAACGTCCGCACCGTCATCGACGGCTTTTAATGCCGCAATAAGGCCCGAGGCTCCGGCGCCTACAACAACGACATCCGCTTCATAATCCCAGCTGATTTTACCGGATTTTTCTTGGCACCCAGTGGTGACTAATCCTGATATGAGGATTAAACAAACCAGAATAAATCCGCCGTTTTTAAAAAAGTGACGAAATGATGAATACTTAGTCATACGCGTCTCCTTTAGTTTGTTAGCCTTGATTTA
Organism: Spirochaetales bacterium; assembly: GCA_002748225.1. Lineage (GTDB taxonomy): Bacteria > Spirochaetota > Spirochaetia > DSM-2461 > DSM-2461 > UBA2779. The sequence goes on from PDRU01000122.1 coordinate 2,744, forward strand.
TTAACAAAGATGCACCTAACAGTATTTTAAAATATAATACTATTATTGTCAAAATTTATTTATTTAAATTATTCCTTTCTCTGTATGGAATTAAGAATTATTTTATGGAGGGTCAAACTTTAACGTGAAGCACAGCGCCGCATTGACAAAAGATAAAAATATCTCTAATATGGCCTCCGAAAATTATACAGGAATATAGTTTTTTCTAAATATTATATTTTCCTGAAAGGAGAGGTGTTCTATGAAAAAGATAATTGTACCTCTGGTTCTGCTTTTTCTGGCACTGGGTTTGATGTCCTGCCAGCAGGCAAAGTACAGCGATGGGGTTTATACCGGAACAGCCAAAGGAAAAGGCGGGGATCTGGTTGTAGAGGTTACCGTAAAAGACGGCGACATAGACAAGGCGGTCCTGGTGTCCAGCCATGAAACTGAAATGATCAGTGATATGGTCATTACAAAAATTCTTGATGCCGTGAACAAAGAGAAAAGCATCAACATTGATGCTGTTTCCGGTGCTTCCATGACCAGTGAAGCCCTGGTGTCCGCTCTCAAGGATGCTTTGCGCCAGGCTGGCGGAACCGATAAAATCTTTGCCGAGGACAAGAAAGTAGTACTGTCTGATAAAGAAGAGCAGTTGGTACAGAACTATGATGTGGTTATTGTCGGAGCCGGAGGAGCCGGTCTGTCTGCCGCGGTAGAAGCTCAGGCCGCAGGAGCCAAAGTTGTAGTTCTGGAAAAAAATCCCAGTGTGGGAGGTAATACTCTGGTTTCCGGAGGCGGCCTGAACGTTCCCGGAAGCAGTCAGCAGAAAGCCAAAGGTATAGAAGATTCGGTGGAACTGTTTGTAAAAGACACCCTGAAAGGCGGCGACTTCAAGGGAAACGAAAAACTTGTCCGTGTCTTTGCTCAGGGTGCATTACCGGCATCCAGGTGGCTGACTGAAGATCTTGGGGTGCGTTTTATGGAAGACCGTGTTCAGCAGTTCGGCGGACATTCGGTTCCCAGAGCTCTGGTGTCCAAGGGAAATCATGGTACTGAATTAATTAAAAAGCTTTGGGAAAGAGCGCTTGGAACAGGTGTGGTTATCAAGCTGGAAACCAAAGCCGTTGAACTTATTACCGACGGCGGACGCGTAACAGGTGTGAAGGCTGTAAATGCCGCTGGGCAGGATTTAACTTTTAATGCTTCCAGGGCTGTTATTCTTGCGACCGGAGGATTTGGCGCCAATGTAGAGATGCGCAAAGAGTATAACAGCGAATACGATGAGCGTTACATGACCACCGATCTTCCTTCTACAACAGGGGATGGAATTGTCATGGCGGAGAAAGTGGATGCTGCTTTGACCGGGATGGTCTATATTCAGACTTATCCTACCTGTAATCCTGTAACTGGAATTATTTCTTATGTGGCCAATTCCCGTTTTTACGGAGCCATTCTGGTGAATGCCGAGGGCCGGCGCTTTGTAGAAGAAATGGGCCGCCGGGATTTAATTTCCAAGGAAATTCTGGCACAAACAGACAGCAACGCGTTCCTGGTCTGGGGACAGGAAATTGAATCTGCCGGAAACATGAATGCTCTCCACAAAGATGAGTATGCCTTGATGAAAAGCGATGATTTAATTGACAGCGCGGATACTTTGAAAGATCTGGCAGAGCATTTTGGAGTTGACGTGACTCAGCTGGAAAAGACTGTGGAACAGTATAACAGGTATGTAAAAGATGGAAAGGATGAAGAGTTTAACCGCCGGGGCAAGTTGAGAACTATTGCGGAAGGGCCTTTCTACATGCAGAGGGTTATTCCTTCGGTTCACCATACCATGGGCGGTCTTGTTATTAATGAGAAGGCTCAGGTTCTGAATGAATCAGGACAGATTATTCCTGGTCTCTATGCTGCCGGTGAGGTAACAGGGGGAATTCACGGAACAAACCGTCTTGGCGGAAATGCCGTAACAGATGTGGTTGTATTCGGCCGTATAGCCGGTCAGAACGCCGCAAAATAATTATTATCAAATTCGTCCCGTCCTCTTTTTAAAGGGGGCGGGATTTTTCTTTTTATAACAGCTGACAGAATATCAAATGCCGGCCAGCCGGTCCTGAGTCAGAATATCTTCAGCGTCCCAGGGGTAGCAGATCCAGCGGTCTTCCAGCTGCAGACCCCTGTAATAGCGTTTTATCTCAGGCGGAATTTCCCGGCTTTTGGGCTTTTTCTTGTCATGGAGTACCGCAACAGCTACTTCATCGGGCTGATGTTTCAGCAGAAGCTCCAGACAGAAACCAATTGTGCTGCGGGTGTCGTCTACCTCGTCAACCAGCAGTATTTTGCGGCCTTTTATCTGCTTTTCCGGTTTGTCCAGCCATTGAGTAACAACCGGCGCTTCTGATGGATTTTTGTTCAGATCGTAATAAGCCATGCCCACGGTCAGAATGGGTTTGTTGATATGGGTTTTCAGCATTCGGGCCGGTATAAAACCTCCCGTACCTATGGCCACCATGTAGTCAAAGTCAAAAGAATCTTCTGTAATCTGGCGGGAGAGCTCTGTAACAGTTTGGTGAATCTGATTGTAAGTGAGAAACAGCTTTTCCATGTGAAAGAATAACGCAGGCGGGGGCTCTTTTGCAACAGTAAATGTTGATTGATTTATACCGGCGGTCGGACCCGCCCTTGTTCGTCCAACCTCCTGCTGGACTCCTCCGGGCCGCTGGCTTGAGCCTTCCAGCGCCGTCTGGTGCATCAGGCGGTATCCGGAATATGATAGATCCATGAAAAGCAGCCCTTCTATAGGTTCGGTTCTTCGAAAACATCTGATTAACAAGCTTATTCTGCCGGTTTCCGGTGTTGCTCTGGTGTCAGTTGTGCTGGTGGTTATATTGATTTGGTCGGCTTTTCTGAACTGGTCCCGCAGAGATGCTCTGGAAGAGAATTCCTCCCGGCTGGTTCAGGCTTCTGCGGCCATGTCCGCATTTCACAGCTGGCTTGTACCCTATGCCAGAAGTCTGAAGGAAGATCCGGCGGTTGTGCGCCTTTTTATGCCGGAAACGCCCCCTCTTTACGATATGGTTCAGGGGCTGGATCGGCTCGATACAGCTTTTGCCAGAGGCTGGAGCCTGCATTCCCTTTATCTTTATAATGGTCAGGCCGGGTTTAATTTGTCTACCAGTTATGGACTTCAGGGACTCTCGGAGGTTGATCCGGAAATACAAAAACTGAGCCGGGAATCAGCTGCTTTCGGACCCTACCGCTATGTCCCCCTGGTTTTGGGAATGCCGGATCATCCTTTAAAGGTTCTGTCTCTTCTTGTCGGAGAATCTCCCGGAGCCGGCAGACCTCTTACCCGGACCCTGATTGTTAATGTGAACACCGAGAAGCTGATGAAGGATTTTCTGGCCGGTCTGGAACATCTGGGAACTTTTATTATTCTGGACAGCAGTGGACAGGAATTGTTCCGAAAAGGAGAGAGCCGGCAGTTTGAAACTTTGGCCGGCGTTTTTTCCGGGCAGGGACACATGACGCTCCAGTCGGATTCCGGGCTTACGGGAGTTTGCTGGCTGCATAATGAGGATCTGGACTGGTGGCTGATTCTGGAGAGTTCATTAGCATACAGCAGTATTATGGGAGAGTCACGTTATACAAATATTCTTTTTCTTATTTTGTTATTGATGGGTATTTCTTTGGCGGTTACATACCGTGCGGCGTTTGGACTGTATCGACCAGTTCTTGCCCTTATTCCCTATATGTCAGGTTCGCCCTCCTTTCAGTCGGAACAGAATTCGGTTTATTCAGAGATATCTCAGTCACTTCGTCTGCTGGGGCATCGCCTGGAAAAAGAACAGGAACGCCGTTACAGGGAAATGCTCAGAGATTATCTTGAAGATAACTTGCGGCCTGAGGAAAAAGCTGAATTGATTCTGCGTATTCCGGAACTTCTGGACAAGGAGGGCCCCTGGAGAGTTGTGGCTGTGTCGGTTTACGATTTTAAAGGGCATTCATCCGGCAATGTGGAATATCTGATATTCGGTAAAAACGATCTGGACCTGCCGGATGTCCTGGAACCTTTTTTGGCTTCGGGAAGAACGGCGGGTATTGGTAATGAGGCCAATACAACAGCGGAATTACCGCGAAGCGCGCGTCAGGCCCGCACTGCCCTTGGATACTGTTTTCATTTGGGTACTGGTCGTTCTATTGCGTTCAGCTGTATTGCGGACGACCCGGAAGAGCCCTACGATCTTCCCATAAGGTCGGTCCGCCGTATGCTTGAAAAATTGAATACAGGGAAGAGTGAAGCTGCTGAGGAAGTTCTGGGTGCCATTCTGGAGGACTTGAGGAATCACCGTCCGGAAGACTTTCATATAACGTCTGCGTTTATGGCTTATGAGCTGCGCAGAGATTTGCTTCCTCTCTCAGAGTCAGACGCTTCGTTAGGAATGGTTGTTGAAGCCTTTCTGGAAGAAGCTATTCATGCCGAGACGCTGGAATCGGCCCGAAAAAGTTTTACAAGTATTTTTGAAGCGGTTCAAACAGTACAGACAACCCGTTCTGAACAGAAAGATGGCCGTGCTTTTGTAATTGTCGATCAGGTGCGTTTAATCATGGACCGGGATTTGGGTAATGCCAGTTTATGTCCTGATTCTATTGCGTCTGAAATAGGAATATCCACCAGTTATCTCCGTACCCTGTTCAGGCAGGTGGCCGGACAGTCTCTTTCCCGGGCCATACAGGACCGTCGCATCAGCAAATGCCGGCATTTACTTGCGCAAACAGAATTGTCCGTAAAAGAAATAGCAGAAGCGTCCGGATACAGGAATTACAATTCTTTCTTTTCCACCTTTCGAAGAATTGTGGGGCTCACGCCGCTTGAATTCAGGGAGTTGAACCAGAAAAGAACTGAAACATGAGTTTCTGATTAAAAAATGAGTAATCTTAGTGTCATATCTTGAGTGAGTATTAAAAAAATGAGTTCCGCTGAGGCCGCAACTATGCTGTGCTTATGGAAACGTTTTTTCATGTAAGGAGGATTATTGATGAAAAGATTGGTTTTCAGCCTTGTACTCGTTTCTCTGGCTTCCATGCTCTGGGCCGGCGGTGATTCTGAAGAGTCAATGAGTTCAGATGGTCCAGTTACCATTGAATACTACATGTGGGAAGATCCCACATATCAGAACATTGTCAAAGCATATAATGAAAGCCAGGATAATGTTGTTGTCAATGTCAACCAGATTGCTTCTGGAGATTACATAACTAAAATGGCAACACTTCTGGCTGCCGGTGTTTCCATGGATGCGTATATGCAGATACGTCCGGTTGATATGTTTCCGCATGTTGCCAACGGTTACGCGGCACCTCTGAATGATTTAATTGCTGAAACAGGATTCGATATTGATGCTATTGAATCTTACATGGATCAGATCAGTATTGACGATGTTGTTTATGCAATTCCTTTCCGCGGTGCTTCTGCCTATACTTATTTCAACAAAAAGGTATTTGAAAAAGCCGGAGTTCCCACACCGGATGTGTACGTCAAAAATAATGAGTGGACATGGGCCAAATTTGAAGAAGTAGCCAATAAACTGGCAACTGGTGACGGTGAAACTTACGGCGGCATTATGTATATCTGGGGTAACTATCAAACACCAGCAGCCAACCAGGAGGGTCTCCAGTTTATAACAGCTGATGGCAAAATTGATATTAATGAAACCGTTATTGAAGATTTCCGGAGACGTAAACGTCTGGAAGCCAATAAAGCCATTATTCCAATGCTGGAACTTAAAGTTACAAAGACACATTATTCCCAGGCCTTTTACAACGGAAATGCCGGTATGCTGCTTATTGGTGAGTGGTTCCCCGGTTTTATGATTAAGGGACGGGATGAAAATTTAACCAAGGGATTTGGATGGAACGACTGGGGCGTAACCCGTCTGCCCTGCGACCTTCCTGAATATACTACTCATGGTGCCTGTACTTTCAACCATGTGTATTCCCGCTCCAAAAAGAAGAAAGCCGCTTTTGACCTGATTAGCTGGATGGGCGGTCCTGAAGGCGCGGAAGTTGTTGCGAATAACGGATTTCTGACTCCCATGATTACTCCAAAAGTTATGAAAGCCTTCGAAGCAAGTCTTCCAAGTCAGGCTGATATTGATGCTTTTACAGAGCCTCGTGTTGTCAAGGCACCGTTTTTTAACAAATACGGTTCTAAAATCAATCCGTTGCTTGCTTCCATTATGGAGGAGTATCTTTCGAATGACTGGAGCGATGCCCAGTTGGAAGCCCGGCTGATGGAAGGGCTTGAGGAAATTATTGCCACAACCGACTGAGTAAACTGAAGTCTGATTTGAGGAATTTTTTGGCCGGGAGTTTTAACTCCCGGCTCTTATAAGGAATGTTTATGCCAAGCGTCAAGAGATTAGACAAAGATCCTCCGGGTGTTGTTCTGCTGTTTTTGCTGCCATCCTTTGCTGGGTTTATTCTTTTTCTGATTATACCCATGCTTTCCTCGGCGGTACTGTCGTTTACCAACTATTCAGGCGGTTTTACTCTGAAATTTATTGGTTTCGATAATTATACTCGGGCCTTTACCAGTTCAACTTTCCTGAACTCTCTCAAGGTTACGGTTGTATTTGTCATTGGTGCAGTAACGCTTCAGTTGTTTCTGGGCCTGTTGTACGCCTTGATTCTTGATGAAGGTCTGTGGGGGCGGCGTTTTTTCCGAAGTTTGTTTTTTATGCCGGTTGTTCTTTCTTCCATAGCCATTTCTCTGGCGTTTATGCTTCTGCTCCATCCCTCTCAGGGGCCGGTAAACGCGTTCTTGAAAAGTGTTAATCTGAAGCCGCTGGGCTGGCTGGCTGACATTAAGACGGCTCTTCCTACAATTTTGCTTGTTTTTGTCTGGCAGAATTTCGGTTATTACATGGTTATTTTTATTAGCGGGCTGCAGTCAATATCTCCAACGTTGTACGAAGCGGCGGAGATTGACGGTTGTGGAGCCTGGCGCAAGTTCTGGTCTATTACATTCCCCATGCTGACACCGGTTACTTTTTTCAGCCTTATTATGGCAGTTATCAAGTCGTTTCAGGTGTATGAACAGGTTTATATTATGACAGGCGGCCCTGAAGGAGGCGGCCCGGCAGGATCTACTTCTGTTTTGGTCTTTGAAATTTACAGAAGCGGTTTTACTCATTTTCAGTTTGGCTATGCATCGGCTCAGGCTTTTATTTTGATGCTGATAGTGTTGTGTATTACCATTATTCAGTACCACGGACAGAAAAAGTGGGTGAATTATGAAATTGTCTAAGAATCGTTCTACCGAATTCCTGAAAAGGTTCATTATCTGGGTTCTTCTGTTGTTAACGGCATTTGCGGTTATTGGTCCGATTGTCGTTATTGTTTCATCTGCTTTCAAAACAGAAGAGGAAATCTTTTCTTTTCCCATGTCGCTCATCCCCAACAACCCCATAATTGAGAATTTTCGCAGCCTGAATACGGATACTGTCCATTTCCCGCTTTATATAGCCAATTCCTTCAAATTGACAACTATAATTGTTTCCATTCAGGTTGTGACGGCTACTATGGGAGGGTATGCTTTTGCCAAACTGCGCTGGAAAGGCCGGGATTTTGTTTTTCTTCTCTTTATTGCTTCTATTATGATTCCGATACAGGTTTACATTATTCCCCAGTTTATTATTGTCAGAAGTCTGGGTTTATACGACACGCACTTGGCTCTTATTCTGATAAGCGTTTTTACTGCGTTTGGCACATTTATGGTTAAACAGTTTTTTATGACCATACCGGACTCCCTGCTGGAATCTGCAAGAATAGACGGGGCGCATGAAATTGCCATTTTTTCCCGTATAATGCTTCCTTTATCCAAACCGGTTCTGGCAACTGTTATTATTTTTTCTTTTCGTTTTTTCTGGAATGATTTTTTTGGACCTCTGATTTTTTTGAGCAGTCCGGAGAAGAAAACACTCCCTTTGGGGCTTTCCGATTTTGCAACAGAGTATTTTACCTGGTATGGTCCACAGATGGCGGCCAGTCTTATTGCTATTATTCCGGTAATGATTGTTTTTATAGCTGCTCAAAAATACATTATCCGAGGTGTTATTGCTTCTGGGTTAAAAGGATAGGAAAATGAAAAAAGAAAAACTTCCGGGTAATTTTCATCCTCAGATTCACGATTTGGGCTACCGGGAGCGTTTGCGTGCTCAAATGATTGCCCCTTCATCTCTTATTAACGATACCGGGCGGAATCGGGAAAGTCTGGATGGACTATGGCAATTTGCTCCTGACCCTTATGACCGCTGCCTGCGCGCTCAATGGTATAAAGAGAAAACCCATGATGAAGACGGCCGGCGGCTTCCATGGGATTATGATTACGACTACTGGGAAACAGTTTCGGTTCCTGGCTGCTGGAACATGGTGAGAGAACGGTATTTCCTGTATGAGGGACCAGCTGTCTATACCCGCTGTTTTGAGTTTGACGCTGTTGCAGGTGAAAGGGTCTTTCTTCGGTTTGGTGCAGTTTATCATGATGTAATGGTTTTTCTAAACAAGGAATTCCTGGGTTGTCACGAAGGCGGAGATACACCTTTTAATATTGAGGTAACCGGTAAACTTGCTAAGGAGAATCGCATTCTCTGTGTTGTCAATAATGCGCGCCGGCCAGATAGAATCCCCACAGACGTTACTGACTGGTTTAATTACGGGGGCATCTACAGAAGTGTGGATTTATTGCGTCTGCCTGGTTCTTTTATTCGTGATTATTTCATTCAGCTGGTTCCGGGGAGCGGTTATAAGCTAATTCGGGCAAGTGTTGAAATTGACACAGCCGGAGATGCAGCAGAACCTTCTGAAGCCGCTGTAGTAATACCAGAGCTGGGCATAGAAGAAAAAATACCCCTCAGCGGGGGTAAAGGGGAATTGGTCTTTTCTGCGTCTCCTCAACTTTGGAGCCCTGAGTCTCCAAAACTTTACAATGTTGTCATAAAGGCTGGAGATGATTCTGTTTCGGAGAAAATTGGATTCAGGGAAATATCAGTCAGCGGCACGAACATCCTTTTGAACGGCAAACCTGTTTACCTCAACGGCGTTTCCTGTCATGAGGAGAGTGTGAAAAACGGAAAAGCTCTTACCGAAGAGGAAGTAAGGGAAAATTTTGCCCTGGTAAAAGAACTTGGAGGAAACTATATACGGCTGGCTCATTATCCGCATCATGAGCGCTCTGCACGTATTGCTGATGAAGCAGGCTTAATGATATGGGCAGAGGTTCCTGTTTACTGGTCTGTTGATTTTACCAACCCGACAACAATTAAGAACGGGCACGCCCAGCTGGAAGAACTGATCCGTCGGGACCGTAACAGGGCCAGTGTTATAATCTGGTCTGTGGGGAATGAAAATCCGGATACAGATGACAGATTGGCGTTTATGGGAGGACTGGCAAAAAAGGCCCGTGAACTTGATCCCACACGTCTTGTCAGCGCAGCCTGCTTGTTGGATAACGTGCATTATAAAATAGCCGACAGGCTGACTGAATACCTTGATGTGATAGGTCTCAATGAATATTTCGGCTGGTATATGCCGGATTTTAACCGGCTGGAGCATTCTTTTGCCAACAGTAATCCTGACAAGCCGGTTATCATATCCGAATTCGGGGGTGGGTGTCTTGCTGGTCATCACGGCACCAAATATGAAATGTTTACGGAAGAGAATCAGGAGTTTATCTACAAACGGCAGACTGAAGTGTTCCGGAAGTTTGATTTCATTAAGGGAACAACGCCATGGATACTGTATGACTTCCGGGTTGTGCTCCGGCTGAACCGCTTTCAGAAAGGGTATAACCGCAAGGGGCTTCTCAATGAAGATAAGACAAAGAAGAAGCCGGGTTTCCGCATTATGCGCCGCTGGCTTGAGCCTTCCAGCGCCCTCCTGGCGCTTCCTCCTCCCTGATCGGTCAGCGGCTCAGCCCTTCGAGTCCTCCCTAGGTAAATGTGTTTGAAATTATACCGGCGGTCGGACTCGCCCTTCCTCGTCCAACCTCCTGTTGGACTCCTCCGGGCCGCTGGCTTGAGCCTTCCAACGCCCTCCTGGCGCTTCTTCCTCCCTGATCGGTCGGCGGCTCAGCCCTTCGAGTCCTCTCTTGGTAAATGTGTTTGAATTTATACCGGCGGTCGGACTCGAACCGACACGTTCTTGCGAACAACAGATTTTGAGTCTGTCGTGTCTACCAATTTCACCACGCCGGCGCAGTGGGAACT
>PDRU01000158.1 GCA_002748225.1 Spirochaetales bacterium
TAAACTGCAGATATTCCTGCAGTTCCCCGCGGGTAAAAGAGAGCAGCGGACGGCGGATACAACCGCGCGCGGAAGGAATTCCTTTCAGTCCTTCAGGCCCGGAACCGGATAACACACGCATAAGAAGAGTTTCCCGGTTATCCTCCAGAGTGTGGGCAAAAAGAATGAAGTCTGACTGTGTTTCTTTCCGGTGCTGTTCAAGAAGACCGTAGCGGTAGTTCCGCGCGGCGGCTTCCAGGCCGGTTCCGGAAGAAAAAACAGCAGAAGTTCCGCCCAGGGCGGCAAAAGGAATACCGATCCGGGCGCAGAAATTCCGGCAGAACTCCGTTTCCTGCTCTTCCACATTCCATGAACGGATCCCGTGACTCACACGGGCCGCCGTAAACACCCTTTCAGAACCAGGCATTACGGCGGCACAAAGGGCGCTCAGCGCGGCTGAATCGCTCCCGCCGGAAAAGGCAATAAGGCAGCGGGAAGAGCCAAAGATGCCTGTTTCTTCCAGGGCCAGCTGAAAACGGTCTTCAATTTCCACGGCGGTTGAGCTCTTCAGCCACCCGGTTAAACGGAATACGGGAAAGCTGCGCAATGCCCTCAGCTCCTCTGCGGCAGGCCTGTTCCGCCAGAGCCAGGTCTTCCGGCTCAAAATGTCCCAGAACATGATCCACAACAGACACTCCGCCTTTAGGCCGCCCCACACCAATGTAGAGTCGGCTGTAGCCGCCTCCGCCCAGAGCCGCGCTGATGGATTTTAAGCCGTTATGTCCGGCCGTTCCTCCGCCCTGCCGCAGCCGGCATTCACCGGGCGCTAAATCCATATTATCCACCACCACCAGCAAATCGGAAACCTGCGCCCTGTAACGCTTCAAAACAGCACAAACGCCGGAACCGGAAGCATTCATATAGCCTGCATAACGCATAAGCACCAGCGGCCGCCCCCCGGGCCAGCCCTGATGCTCGGCAATGAGATAAGGTAAAAATGAAAAAAACGGCTTCTTCAGAACCGCAGAAGAACCGGGCAGCACCGTGTCCATCATAATATCCACCACCCGGTACCCCGCGTTATGCCGGGTACCGGTGTACTCAGAACCGGGGTTTCCCAGGCCCAAAACCAGCAAAGGGGTTTGGGTAAAACGCTTATTCCTCGGCACTGGCCTCGGAAGATTCTTCGGTTCCTTCTTCTTCTTCGATTCCTTCTTCTTCTTCCACAGCAGCTTCTTCAGCGGAAGCATGACTGATAACAACAAGTGTTTCTTCCGGATCGCTGCGCAGTTCCACTTCTTCCGGAATATCTATATCGCCGACATGCAGCGATTCTCCCACCTGCAGGTTGGAAATATCCAGAACAAATTTAGCTGGAATATCCTTGGGAAGACAGACAACTTCAAGCTGTTCAACTTTCAGATCCAGAATTCCGCCTTCACGGACACCGATAGGTGTTCCTTCCAGAACAACCGGAACCATGGTGTTCAGTTTCTGTCCGGCATGAATGGCATAGAAATCAATATGCTTTACCCGTCCGGTCAGAATATCATCCTGGGTATCTTTAACCAGAACATTCTGTGTCTTCTTTCCAAAAGCAAGATCGATAATGGAGTTTCCGCCTACATGCAGAAACCGGTGATTCCATTCCTTTTCATCGACACTCAAAGCCATGGGCTCCCCTTCTCCATAGAGAACCGCGGGGATTCTGCCCTCCCGTCTCAAGGCCCGTGCCGCACCTTTGCCGGATGCTACACGCGGTTCGGCAACAAGCTGATTGCTATTCATTGAATTTTACTCCTCCGTCGCAACGGATATTAAACTAGGACGGCAGGATTCGAACCTGCGAATGCCGGGATCAAAACCCGGTGGCTTACCACTTGCCGACGTCCTAATAAATTGGCCTGCGCACAAATTATAATCCGCCGTCCTTATTGGGGATTATCTTCAGCTTCATCGGCTTCGTAAGCCGCCAGAATCTGCTCCTGCAAACGGGTGCGGAATTCCGTGCTGATGGGATGGGCAACATCCTTATACTCGCCGTTTTTTGTTCGGCGGCTGGGCATTGCTATAAACACCCCGTTATCCCCTTCGATAATCTTCAGGTTGTGTACAACGAACAAATCATCGAATGTTATTGTGACATAAGCCCTGAGTTTGCCGTCGGCTCCCACTTTCCGGATTCGGATATCAGTGATGTCCATTTCGTCCTCCTGAAGTTATTACCGGTCTTCTATAATAAATGATGCACCCTCCACTTTTCAAGGGGGTAGAGGGGCACTATTTTCATAAACTGTCTAATCCTGAAAAAGAGTATCTTCAGGATTAAAACCCATATCTTTGTCCAGCGGGTATATGGGCCTGTTTATATGCTGATACCTGATTGATTCCAGATCCTCATGACAGCTGCCCTGCGTCAGCGCCATTATGGAGCGGCGCCCTTTCAGCCGGTTCAGCGCCCACGGCACGGAACATTTCCGGCGATACATAACCGATATGCTGTCCCAGCAGGAGTAAATCCACCCCGTCAGCCGAAAACAGGGCCATGTCGCATTTGTAATCGCCCCAGGAGTCGGCAAAAGCCTTCACTGTTCCCTGACGTGTCAAAGGCGAACTGGTATGAGTGTCAAAACTTGCGCCGAAAGTCAGCGTAACAGTCTGTCCAACCTTTCCCCGGCAGGCCTCTACAGCCTGCGGATCGTAAATTCCTCCGTAGAGTACCGGCTGTTTAAGCGTATCGGTGCGGCTGTCTTCCATTATCAGCTCAACAAAATTCGTGCAGTCTCCGGAAGAGCCGGCTGTCGGGTTGTCTCCCGAATCGGAAATATACACGGGGGCCGGCCCGGAGGCGGCAGCTTCAAAAGCCGTATCCAGTGCCTCTGCCGGCGGATATGTTTCTGTGTGGAACTTGAATTCGCTCCGGGCTTCCCAGAACAGGCGGCCCAGCCTGGCCGCTTCCGCTTCCGCCAGCTCCTTATCACCGTCGGCAACCACATAAGCCGCAACGCCGTGATCACCATGATCAGCCCAGGGAAATCCCATCAGATAAGAGGCGGCCAGTATTCCCGGCTTTTTCTCGGTTTGACGCAGCTCTTCAATCAGCCGTTTCATGGGCTGAGTACTGGTTTCCGATTTTTCTCCGGCTATCAGTATGGGAATGCGGCACCAGGCGGAAACCGGCTGAGCTCCGTATTCCAGAGTCTGAATGGTCATCCGCGCGGCATGAGCGCCGGTTTCCGAGCAGTCGGTATGCGGAGCGCATTTATATCCGACAAAGCCGTTACAGTACCTGTGCATGCGCTCCGTCATGGTTGTATGCATATCCAGTGACGAAAGAATGGGTATGCCGGGAAAAATGGAGCGCAGGGCTTCCAGTATGTCGCCTTCCGCGTCACCAATTTCCTCTATGCGCATGGAGCCGTGCAGAGACAGGGTTAAGGCATCAATTCCGCCTTTTTTGGCTTCCCTGGCCCGCTCAAGCAGCTCTTTTTTCAGCTCTTCGTAGAGTTCCCGGCTGATAAGACCGTTGGGAACCGCCCGGGCGGAAATGCCCGGAACAACTTCCCAGCCCATACCCAGCAGCGTATAAACAATGCCGGAAAGACTGTCATTCGGCCGAAGCCGTCCAAATATCTCATCTCCATAGGCCAGAGAAAAATCTTCCCTGTCAGTGACAATGGGATTAAATGAATTTGATTCGTGGTGCAGCGCAGCCACAAATATGCGTTTACTCACTTGAGTTACTCCTTATATTTATTTGTTGATTTATTAATTTCTGATTCACTGTAAATATTGGCCAGAAGGCTTTTCCATATACGCTGATTCGGCACACCCGTGCCAACCTGCGGTACCGTGTAGATATTCTTCAGCATACAGGCCGCCGCCCCGAGAGCCGGATGAGAATCCGATTCCGAGAGCGGTTCAATCTGGCAGCCGTACTGCTTCAGGGGTTCCCATCTGGCTTTATGCTCATTTTCCAGAATTTCCAGTATCAGCTCTTTATACGTTCCTATTTCACCGCCTATGTAGAGCGCGTCCGGATTAAGAATTTTCATCAGAAAAAGAACATT
>PDRU01000159.1 GCA_002748225.1 Spirochaetales bacterium
GGATTTACATGGCAATCAGCATTTACACTACTCCGACATGCGGCTACTGCACTGTAGCCAAGAAATATTTCCGGGACAACCGGATACCCTTCACCGAATACGATGTCTCCAAAGACAAACGCCGGGCCGAAGAAATGGTAAAAAAATCAGGCCAGATCGGTGTTCCGGTTATTGATATAAACGGACATATTATTGTCGGATTCAACAAGAACGAAATAGAACGCAGTCTTAAGCGCTAAGAATCACCGGCGGTTTGCACGTATTCGCACCACCGCTGCATCAGAATACCGAAAGCAACTCCTACATTCAAAGAAGCTTTAGGGCCCGGCAGGGCAATACTGACCACTCCGGCATCAGATTCAGCCCGGCGCATCAGCTCCGGCCGGACACCCAGCTCTTCGGAACCCAGAATAACAGTTCCAGAAGAAGGAAAATGGAAATCCGAAAGAGAAGTGCCCCCCAGTTCCAAAGCAAACAGGGTGCCGGTTTCCTTACCGGTCAAGTCATCCAGAGAAGCCGTCTGCCAGGACAGCCTTCCGTCAGCGCCCATGGCACTGCGGCGGCAGCGGGGATGCAGCGGAGAGGCACATTCAGGAGACACCCACAGCCTTTCAGCCCCAAAAGCAACAGCTGTCCGCATAACTGAACCCACATTAAACGGACTGCGCAAACCATCCAGATACACCCGAAACGGAAACTTCGGAGTGTACTCCTCAGCAGAATCCCCGGGCATCCAGGCGTCCCAGTCAGCCCATTCCACCCCCAGACTTCCGGCCATGGCATGTCCCAGCGCGTTCAGGCTTCGGCGCAGCCTCTCCACTATCGGCGGAGGCTTCCCGCGCTGGTTCCGGCGCGCCCTGTTCCATCAGCGCGCCCCTGCCGGCGGCGGCTTCCCGAGCGCCTCTATCGACGGCGCCTTCCCGAGCGCCACTATCGGCGGTGGCTTTCCGCGCTGGTTCCGGCGCGCCCTGTTCCATCAGCGTACCACTATCGGCGGCGGCTCCCCGAATACCCCTGCCGGCGGCGCCTTCCCGAGCGCCCCTATCGGCGCCACCTTCCCGCGTGGCTTCCCGCGCTGTTTCCCCGGCAGCTTTCCGCACCGGTTCCGGCCACTGAGGATCTGATGCAATCAGAGCGCACAGACCCTTGAGATACACCGCGTCCGGCAGCCTGTGCTCCGCGCAGCCGCGTTCCATATCCCGTACCAGACGCAGACACTTCCTGCGGCGTGTATCATCTTTCAGAATATCCCGGAACGCCGCCTCATTAAAATCAGAACGGACATGACCGTCCATTTCCGCCGCCGTCAAAGCCGCCGGCAGAATGGTATCCAGATCCCCGCCCAGGTCTCTCAGACGTGCCGGAAGTTCCAAATGCCCCCAGAAAGCCCGCACACCCTCGGCCGGAGAACTGCATGGAAAATCCTCATCCGAAAGCAGCTCATTCAAAGCCGCCGCCCGGGCTGAGGCCTCATATATGGGCGAATCCAGAACCCAGGGCAGCAAAAGCGCATTAACCGCCAAATACGGAAGTTTACCGGCAAAAGAAACCGCCCACGCCAGAGCCTGAGCCGGTCCGCAGCCCCCGAACGCCGCGGCAAAAGCAGACAGCAGAAGGGAAGAGCATTCCCGGGAACGGTACTCGGGCGTTTCCGAATCTTCCCTGATAATACGCAGCAGTGAAACCGCTTCCCTGACAGCACCGGCCGCGTGCACCTCCGTAAACCGGCTGCTCCCGGGCCACAGAAAAGCTTCAACCGCCGTAGAAAGCCGCAGAGCTGCCGGCAGATGCGCCGCGCCGCTCCCCTTTTCCCTCATCAAAGACTCATCCAGAACCACCCGGTAACTGGCCGGCTCCGGCCAGTGCACCATAGACACCCGTCCGGTTTCCCGGCTGGCCAGAGGCGCCTGACGGCAGAACATCAGAGCATGGCTTCCGCCAAAAGGAATCTCCACCAGATACGGACCGCTCTGAACATCCGCCAGGGCCTCCAAAGGATTCTCCAGCAGATCAGAGGCATGCAGCCTGGAAGGAGCCGCTGAAGCCGTTAGCCGTCCCAGAGCCATAACACCTTCTCCGCCCAGAGAAACAAGCATCTTCGAACGGGAACCCCGTGCCAGAGACAAAACCTCATCCAGTGTTTCCGAATTACAGGAAAGATTATCCCGGGCAAACAGAATAGTATTCATCCCCCGGGAATCCAGCTGCTGTTGCAGAGAAACAGCCTCTTGCTCCAGAGCGGCATCAGTTAAAATCAGCGCCCGGCCTCCGAATTCCGGCTGTACAGCTTCCCACTGCACCTGAGAAACAGAGCCCACAGTAATTTTTGGGGAAAGATTTATATCAATGCAGGCCAAACCAACCTCCCATACAAAAAAAGGCAGGGCCCCGCCCTGCCTCCCTTGTCATGTTAAAAGACAACTACAATCCAAACACATCCATAATACTGTCAGCAACAGATTCCAGAACCATATTGTTAATATAGTTCGGATCCTGAAGCCGGGCCTTCACTTCCTCCACCCTGTCCATACGGACATCAGGAGTAGAACGGACCGCTTCGGCAATCTGCTGAAGCGCTGCCTGCTTGCGAGCCTCCTCAGAAACAGCCACCGAATCTTTCGGAGCCTGTCTGCTGACTTTGGCCGACTTATTAGTTTTATTGTACTTCGCTACCGGATCAACCGGTCCCAATCTGTCTATAGTCATATCGGCTCCTTGCCCAAATACACTCTTAATATCGGCAAACTTACCATAATTTTAACAAATTGCTCTGCAAAAATCGAGTATTTTCCCGGAAATCTTTAAAATCCCCCAAATCATTTTTCCGCCGCGCCTGCCAGCAGGGCAAACTCTCCCTTAAGATTACCCCGGGAAGACAATTCCGCCAAGAGTTCAGAAGCCCTTCCGGAAAGGAATTCTTCAAATTTCTTGGTTATTTCCCGCCCTATAAACAATTTACGGGAATCATCCAATTCCTGTAAGTCCTCCAGAAGACGGCATATCCTGTACGGCGACTCGTAAAGAACAAACATCATGCCCCCCTCCAGAAGCTCTTTAAGCCTTCCGCGCCTCTTTCCGGACTTCGGCGAAAGAAATCCTTCAAAAACAAAACCCTTCCCCGGCATACCCGCCGCGCTTATCAGGGCAGTAAGGGCCGAAGCACCCGGAACCGGAACCACCTCAAAACCCGCCTGCCGCACAGACGCAGCCAGACGGCTCCCCGGATCGCTGAGCCCCGGAGTACCCGCGTCCGACACATATGCCGCGTCCAGTCCTTCTTCCATCAGCTTCACAATACCCGCCGCTGAAACCGCCTCATTTGCCGCCCTGCAGCTGATAAGCCGTTTAACCGGAATGTTGTAATGATTAAGAAGCTTGCGCGTCAGCCGTGTATCCTCGGCGGCAATAACATCCGCCTCTCCCAGAACACGCACCGCCCGGTACGTCATATCCTCCAGATTCCCAATCGGCGTTGCCACAACATACAAAACTGCCATACCTCAT
>PDRU01000160.1 GCA_002748225.1 Spirochaetales bacterium
GGGTACATAATCAGAAGAAGCCGGCTGCCCATCCGGGCAAAACCTGCCGGTATTTCTCCCGGACCCGCAAAAACACTTCCCAGCAATGCCCATATAACACCGGTCACCAGGGCGTAAACCGCTGTCTGGGGCGGCAGCCAGTTCATGTTCACTGCCCATGCCAGCAAAGGCGCGGCGGGAGGTATGAGAACCGCCCACCGGGGAAGAGGCGGAGCCGCGTGGTAGAGCATGGAGCGCATTTCAATACCGCAGGCCAGAGCGCCCGCAGTAATAATTAGAATAACCGCGGCATGTCCGTGCCAGGGAACAAACAGAATAACCGCTGTAAGGAGCGGTATCATCACAAAAAAAATGATCAGTCTTTTAACGGTGTTGTTCATTTATTGTCAGCCTTTAATGACTCCTCCAAAACGTCTTTGCCGCAGGGCGTATGTTTCCAGGGCTTTATCAAAATGGTCCGGTGTCCAGTCCGGCCAGTAATCGGTATCAAAATAGAGTTCCGCGTAGGCGGCCTGCCAGAGCATGAAATTGCTCAGACGCAATTCTCCGCCGGTGCGTATAAGCAGATCCAGCTGAGGCAGTTCAGGGTGGTCCAGGTTTTGCCGGAGCGTTTCGGCGTTGAGGTTTCCGGAAGAGGAAAGAGCTTTTTCTGCCGCCCGGATAATTTCATCCTGTCCGCCGTAATTTATGAGCAGGTTGACGCACAGTCCGCTGAAATGACATGTATCGTTTTCCGTGAGCTGAATTTCTTCCTGAATAGACGGCGGCAGTTCCGCAAGATTGCCTGAGTGAACTACCCGTATGCCGCGTTCCTTGTAAAAGTCGTACTGACGGCGCAGATGAGTTTTGATCAGGTTCATCAGATACCCCACTTCTTCTTCGGTGCGTCTCCAGTTCTCGGTTGAAAACGCGTAAAGAGAGAGTGCCTGAATGCCGCGGTCGGAAGCATGAGCTACAATTTTTTTTGCGGTTTCAAGTCCTTCCCGGTGGCCGTGGGTGCGCGGAAGACTGCGGGAACGGGCCCAGCGCCCGTTCCCGTCCATAATAATACCCACATGAGAAGGCAGCGGGGGAGAGGAGGGGCTCAAACCTCCATAATCTCCTTTTCTTTGGCTTTAAAAACTTCACCGATTTCTTCAATGAATTTATCAGTGAGTTTCTGAATATCATCAACAGCCTTTTTCTGTTCATCTTCCGAGAAATCGCCGTTTTTAATCTGGTCGTTGACATCACGGCGGATATTCCGGATGGATACCCGGCTGTTTTCCGCCATGTTCTTGGCCTGTTTGACCAGTTCTTTGCGCCGTTCCTCGTTCAGGGGCGGAATGGCAATGCGGATTACCTTCCCGTCGTTACTGGGATTCAGACCCAGCTCCGAAGCCAGAATGGCCTTTTCCACATCACCAATAGCGCTTTTGTCAAAAGGCTGAATAACAATCAGCCGTGCTTCGGGAATGGAAATGTTGGCCAGCTGGTTCAACGGAGTCGGAGTACCATAGTATTCAACCTTAATTCTGTCGAACAGCGCGGCCGAAGCCCGGCCTGTCCGCAGAAGGTTGAATTCTTCCTGCAAAGCGTGGATGGTCTTTTTCATCCGCTGTTCCGCTTTAGCTTTCAGTTCCTGCATAAAATGCCCCCTTGGTTCAGCTGTCCTGACCAACAGCAATGTAGGCGTAGTCGGCCAGAGAAATTTCTCCGCCGGCCGCTTTGGCTGTTTCGTCTATAATCTGCTGAACTGATTTCTTGTCTTCTTTTACAAAGCCCTGGTTGACAAAACAGATCTGTGAAAGATGCTTGTTCAGTTTGCCCTGGACAATTCCTTTAATAACTTTTTCGGGTTTGTCGCCGAGGTTGTTGGCCTGGGTTGTAAAAATTTCTTCCTGCTCTTTTATGTAGGCGGGATCGACGGCATCACGGTTCAGGTAAGAGGGATTAAAAGCCGCGGCATGAAGAGCCAGATCAAAAGCCAGAGCTTTTACTTCCTCTTTCTGAGCGGTCGCGGGGCTGTCGCATGAGAGCTTTACCATTACACCGATGGCTCCGTCGTTGTGGGAGTAATTCACTGCCAGTTCGTTCTCGGCGACATTCCAGTAAACCAGTTTGCCTAAAACCATGTTTTCCTTAATTACGGCAATGGCTTCTTTTACCATGTTTTCAAGGGTTTCCGTTTTATCGGCATTTCCCTGTCCGGCTACAGCAGCGGCAATTTTATCGCCGGTGGAACGGAACAGTTCGTTGCGTGCTACAAAGTCTGTTTCACAGGTCAGTTCCGCCATGGCGGCTTTGCCGGGGGTTATGCTGACAAATACAGCACCGTTGTTGGTGCTGCGGCCCACGCGTTTTTCAGCGCTGGCAAGTCCCTGTTCTTTCAGAATTTTCTCAGCCGCGGCAAAATCACCGTCTGCTTTAACA
>PDRU01000161.1 GCA_002748225.1 Spirochaetales bacterium
GAAAAAGGGAAGAAAGTTCTTGAAGTTGAGGGCAAAAAATATCTGCTGGAAAAAGCTCTGCATGGCGATGTAGCCGTACTGCAGGCAAAGGTTGCCGATAAGGCCGGTAACCTGATATTTGATAAATCCGCAAGGAACTTTAACCCGCTTATGGCTACTGCCTGCAAAACTGTCCTGGTGGAAGTTGATCAGGTTGTTGAAACCGGAACACTTGACCCCGATTGTATTCATACACCCGGACTGTTTGTAGATTATATAGTACTGACAGAGGGGGCAAAGTAATGGAATATAAGCCGAATAAAGAAGTTATTGTTAAAAGAATAGCCCGGATGTTTAAGAACGGCGATCTTGTTAATCTTGGAATTGGCCTTCCGACGCTTGTAGGAAATTATGTGCCGGATGATGTAACCATTCTTCTTCAGTCTGAAAACGGTTTTGTCGGTCTTGGGCCGGCCCCGGAAAAAGGCAAGGAAGATCCCAAGCTGACAAACGCGGGCGGAGCTCCTGTTACCCTGCAGCCTGGCGGTTCTTTCTTTGATTCCGCTGTTTCCTTTGGAATTATCCGCGGCGGTCATGTTGACTATACGGTTCTGGGTGTTCTGCAGGTTGATCAGATGGGCAATCTGGCAAATTACATGATACCCGGTAAACTTGTACCGGGCATGGGCGGTGCCATGGACCTGACTGTCGGCTCCAAAAAGGTTGTTGCCGCGACGACACACTTTGAAAAGAACGGCAGTGCCAAGCTTAGACGGTCGTGTACCCTTCCGTTAACCGCAGCCGCTGAGGTTGATTATGTAGTTACGGATTTGGGATTCTTTGAGGTTAAGGACGGCAAATTTATTCTGAAAGAGTACTTTACGCCGTATACGGTTGATTATATTCTGAATAATACGGACGCAGACATTGCGGTACCGGATAATTGTAAAGAGGTGTCATTATGAGTAAAGTGAGTATTATTGGTGCGTACAACACCAAGTTCGGTTCGTTTGTCAAAAAGAACAGAGAGACAAAAGAAATTACCGATCTGAAGTCCATTGATGAACTGACTTTTGAAGCCGTTCAGGGTGCGTTGAAAGATGCCGGTGTAGAAGGAAAGGACGTTGACGGTCTTTGGCTTGGTTCCTGCGCTCCGGGGCTCTTTGCCAATCAGGAGCATATGGCTGCTCTGGCTATCAGTGCTGATCCCGGCCTCCGCTACAAGATGGGAACACGGTGTGAAGATGCCTGTGCTTCTTCTTCTGTTGCCTTGTATGACGCAATTTATGCTGTTGAATCCGGCCGCTGCAAAGTGGCTCTTGTTGTCGGCGTAGAGAAAATGAATCTTCTGCCCACCAAAGGCGTAACACACGCTCTGGCAACTTGTTCACACTGGGCTTCTGAAGGTGTAAACGGAATGACCTTCCCGGGCCTTTTTGCTGAATACGCAAAAGGCTACATGGCTCATTACGGTATGAGCGAAGATGAGCTTCGGAAAATGCTCGCTTACGTTTCCGCTCTCGGCTACAAGAACGGTGTTGATAATCCCCTGGCTCATTTTGGTGTGGGCGGACCTTCCGACAAGCTGCAGCTCTTTACAGCCGATGCCATTCTGAACCTTCCCGACGACAAGAACCCCATTATTGCCGAGCCCCTCAGACTGCATGACTGCTCACTGGTAACTGACGGTGCCGCGGCCATGGTTATTACAAGCACGGACAATGCCAAAGCCATCTCGAAGAGGGTTGTTGAAATTGCGGGAATTGGTCATGTTAATGAACTGATAGCCATTAAAGACCGGGACAACATGTATGAAATGGTTGCCGGAAAGAAAGCTAAAGATAAGGCCTTCAAGGAAGCGGGAATCAGCATAAAAGATGTTGATCTTGCTGAAGTGCATGACTGCTTTACCATTAACCAGCTGCTGTGTACCGAAGCTCTTGGACTTTCTGAAGACGGAAAAGCCGGATATGACTACATGGACGGCAAATTTACCCGGGACGATGCCTGCCCCGTTAATATTTCCGGCGGACTGAAAGCCAAGGGACATCCTGTTGGAGCAACAGGTGCTTCCATGCACACACTTGTTTACAAACAGCTTGTTGGTGAACCCATTGGAGCCAAACCCTCCAAAGGCCAGCCGGAAGTTGGTGTAACATTAAATGTGGGCGGTTCTTCCGCGACAAACTGTGTTTCTGTTCTGAGAAGACTGAAATAACAAATCTTTGATTTTAAGCCCCGGCATCAGCCGGGGCTTTTTTGCGCCTGTTTCCCGGGCAAGTGCCCGCCGCCGCAGTCCGCGGCTGCCGGTTATTTCAGTATGTACTGTAGTGCAATGTAAACGGTGTAGAGCAGAAGAAGCCACGCGCCCTGCCAGCGGCGGAAGTGCGTCTTTTCACTTCGTGTAAAAAACCGGAATGAAAAGAGATGGAAAATGGAAACGGAAGAAAGTGGGGGGTATTGTCAGAGGTTCTGCCAGTGACGCCGCTCCGATAACAAAGAGAACGTTCAGGACATCGGCGCCGACAATGTTTCCAATAGTTATTTCCGGCTTTCCCTTGCGCATGGCGGCAATGGCTGTGCTCAGCTCCGGCAGAGATGTACCCAGAGCCACCATGGTTGCGGCAATAACATCTTCGGGCACTCTCAGCCGCCGCGCTATTTCTCCTGCCGAAGGGACAATCAGCCGGGAAGATGCTATAACAAGAATGAGCCCGCCGGTGAGCATGAAGAGAGCCATAAACAAAGAAGCAGGAACTTCTTCGCCGGCTTCTTCTGCCTGCGGCAGAACGGCGCTGTCTTCTTCACCGTTCCGGCGGGCCCACCTGTAGGTGTTAATCATATAAAAAACAAGAAGCCCGGCAAGAACAATTCCCATCCAGCGGGAAATAACAGGCTCTCCCGGCAGAAAGAAGAAAGCCAGGGCGGCCAGCAGCGTTAAGAGCAGCGCGCTTCCTATCTGCCAGCGGCCGGTACGTATGAGAAGCCTGCGGTTAACAGGCGGCGCGGTAATGAGAGCGGTCAGGCCGAATATCATTCCGGTGTCGGCTATAATGGAACCGACGCCGTTACCCAGGGCCAGGCCGGGGTTTCCCATGAATGCGGCCATAACCGAAACAAAAGCCTCCGGCATGGTGGTGCCCAGGCTGAGAATTGTGGCTCCTATTATAATCTGGGACATACCGGTTCGGAGAGCCAGACTGACAGCCCCGTCAATCATCCAGTCGGCGCCTTTGGACAGAACTGTTATGGTAACCGCCACAATAAGCAGAAGCATCCAGAGGGGCAGGCCCGCAAAAACAGTTTCCAGAGCCTGGTGGTTTAACAGCACAGTCCAAAAATTCATAATTATAGTATACTCAGAAGTTTTGCTTGGGCCAAATGGGGGCGGGGGCGGAAAAAACACTGGAATTTCGGCTTTTGGGACTTGCCAATATTGCGCGGATTCGGTATAACAATCTTTACTTGATGCGAAAGTAGCTCAGTGGTAGAGCTCCACCTTGCCAAGGTGGATGTCGCGAGTTCGAATCTCGTCTTTCGCTCGTTTGAAGGAGTTGCTCCAATGGGAAGTAACTCCTTTTTTTTATGTGCGCCCGGCAGGGCGCACTCACTTGGAGGTGAAAGTCCTCTACACGCCCGACAGGGGGAATTGTTAGCCGGACGGCAAGGGTGTCCATTTTAAGGTGG